>JAAXUF010000012.1 GCA_013336165.1 Coriobacteriia bacterium | reverse complement strand
CCGCTACTGGAACACCAAGAGGTACCAGCCGAAACTGAAAGGGCTGAGCCCGGAACAATTCCGGACCCAGTCCGTGGACGCCGCTTGAGACCCCTATTAAGCCGTCCAGCTTTTGGGGTCTAGTTCAGACGGAGGGGGCCGCTCTTTGAGTCCGAGGCTCTCGCGTCAGTAGACCGGGCCGCGCGCCCGTGCTGCCTGCATCTGGGCCCACACCGCCCGCTTTCGCGCCGGATCCGAAAGTGACGCCTCCAGACCATTAACGGCGACGATCTTCCTGCCAAGCACGGTCACAGCTGCGCCGAACGGCGGTGTCGTGATCCCGAACGCAGCCGCCACGTCCTGCGCAGCCTCCATGTCCACGGCGAGCACGAGCGCGGGGTCGACTGCCTCGATCTGTCGGCGCAGCCGCCGAGATCGTGCCGGCTGGTCGATGCCGGGTTCTGGACGCGAAAGCGTGTAGAAGAGCGTGTCCGCCGCATAGCCAAGCGCTTCAAGCGCGCTTTCGGCCGCATGGCCATCCGCGCCGCTGAGTGCAGCACCCCCGCAGGACTCGGCCTCCCCCGGAAGCCCTTTCACGACCGCGACCGTTGCCAGCAGTGATCCGCGCCACGCGACCGCATCCGAGCCCGGAGCGAGCGCATCCGCCTCGGCAAGCTCGGCAAGAGCGCGGCCCTCATGCAGCGCGCGTAACTGGGCGGCCTCGATCGCGAGGCCTGAGGAAGCGCCGTTCGCGCCGGGATCGTCTCCGGATGGAGTACGTGAACTCACGCGTGTCCGCCAAACCATCGCCATGTCGACGTCACGCCACGCTCCAGCGGAGCCACTGCATGCCAGCCGAAAGCACCTAATGCCTTCGCGGGATCGAGCGAACTGCGGTCGACATCGCCGTCGCGTGCGGGCAAGAATATCGGCTCCCCCATCTTGGCCGATGCGGCACGCAGCGCGTCAAGCAACCCGTTCACGGACGTCTCCGCGCCCGTCGAGATGTTGTACGAGGCTGCATCTGCCCCAGAACCCATCGACGCAAGCGACCCCGATGCCTCGGCCGCCGCTATGATCGCCTCAACCACGTCGCCGACGTAGATGAAGTCCCGTGTCTGACCGCCGGAGCCGTAGATCACGGGCGCCACGTCGTCCCGCAGCCTCGTGCAGAAGATGGCGACCACGCCGCCCTCACCCGCCCCGTCCTGCCCCGGACCGTAGACGTTGCTGAAGCGAAACGACGCGAAGTCCGTTGGGCTTCCGGCGAGTTCGGCCGCCATAAGCCCCTCGGCGGCGAGTTTGCTCTTGCCATAAGGGTTCGCCGGCGCCTTGCGGGCCGTCTCCTTCAGAGGCAAGTCGGCCTCGTCGGGCTCGCCGTAGACCGCCGCCGAGGATGCCGAGACCATCCGCTGCACGCCGACTTGCCGTGCGGCTGCAGCCACCAGCCGAGTACCCTCGGCGTTCACGGCCCAGTCGCGCTCGGGATCGCGCAGTGACTCCGAGACACTGGCCTGCGCCGCGAGGTGGACCACGGCCTCAGGCGCGAACTCGGCGACCGCGTCTTGCAGCGCCGTGTCCAGGATGTCGAGCTCGCGGAACCAGACTTCGGGCGCAAGGTTGTCTCGGCGACCGGTGGAGAGGTTGTCCACGACGCCTACATCATGGCCGCGCGCCAATAGCGTGCCAACGAGATTCGAACCGATGAAGCCAGCTCCGCCGGTAACGAGAACGCGCATGAGATGCCCCCCTATTTCGACGCGGAAGCCGGCGCTAGGCGTTCGACTTTCGCGAGGTCGGACTGAACGATCATTCTGTACTCGGCGCTGAACGGAGGATGACACGCCGAAAGCGTCAGCATGGGCGACGGCGTCGGGTCCATGACATCCACCTGCGTCGGCAACACGATCAGCGTACGGCTCACCCGATAAGTGTAGCGGCTGTACGGCGTGTAGAACTCGATTGTGTCACCAACTTGAAGCTGGTCGACGTCGCGAAACGGAGCCAGGTACGTCGTCCTGTGCCCCGCGATGCCGACGTTGCCGGTGGTCCCGGGAACGCTCGTCGTGGGGATCCACCCCGGACCCTTCATGAGATCGTCCCGGTTCACGCCCTTGACGACCACAACGTCCAGTCCAATGCGCGCGATGACCAGCCGGCCAAAAGCGTCACCCTCGGCAAGTCCGCCCCAGTACGCCTTGTCCTGCTCGGCTGAATTCGCAGAGTCCGTGGTTACCACAGACCCGGATTCGTTGGGAACGATACGCACGTCTGCAACCTGCGGAATTTGCGCCTGAAGGGCCTGCTGCTCGACAGCCGTGACCCCGTTTGTCACCGCGTAGTAGCCGAGCAGCCCGATCGCGATGCCGAGAAACACATCGCCGAGAAGAGAAGCTGCCAGCCTCCAGCTCCGCCTCTCAGGGCCGCTCCCCGCTTCCGGCATCCCATCCTCCTCGAAACTGACCGATTTCTTCGAACAAAGCTGTAATGATTCTACCGCCCGCTGCCGATACTCACAGTGTAAGGATTTGAAAACCGCACATCGAACGTGTTCCCCGACAAAGGCACAGCGGATCGAAAGTCCGCCTCGCAAAGTCACGGGTCTAACGGAAGGCAAGCGTCTTCCCACGACAGCCGGACCGCCGGGACGAGATCTCCAAGCCGTTCGGCTGAGGTTCCGCCCAGCGAGTGTTTACGCAGGGGGGAAGCTCGGCCGATGTGCTCGCATCTCGCAGAAGGGCACACGATCATGAAGCGGTTCACTTGGCCGAAACACCTCGGGCGCATCATCGCCGTCGCCATGACCGCTCTTGCGCTCACCACGGTGCCGACGCTCGTCGCTCTCGGCATGCCGACAAGCAATACCGGCACTCAGGCAGTCGCAATCTCCTCCCCGGGCGCCATCACCTCTTCAGACCCAACGATAGTGGTTGCGTCGGCATCGTCTGAGGTCGCCACCGTCGCGCCTGCGTCCGCGACCACCCCGGCTCAGGCTGAACCATCCGCAGCCCTGAACACACCGAACCAAGCGACGGCAACTCCTCCGGCAAACACAAACCCCGCTCCCACCCCAGCTGCTGAGAACGTCGCTCCGGCCGCGGCTCCCGAACCCGTCCCTGCGCCGACCCCGGTTCCCGTTGTCACTCCGGGTCCGAGCGAGCAGGAGCAGGCTCAGGCCATCCTCGACTCATACGTCGCCAAGTACCCGATCCTTGCGGGAACGACGATCACCTTCGGGGACGCTCGTGGCTATCAGGCGATCACTTACTACCAGAGCGGTCGGATCATTCTTTCCGCCACTCACACGGCGAGCCTCGCCACCATCATTCGTCATGAAATCGGCCACGTCATCGACTGGCGTGACAACGGCGTGATCGACTGGGGCGAGAGCATCCCTGCCCTGTAAGCCGAGAGTTACGTACGACCAAAGAAAGAGCCGCGTCTTCGCGGCTCTTTCTTATCGCCAGAATGCTGTTTCCCGCTAGTGCGAAGTCCGTCCGATCCTGCGGAGGAATACTCCGAGACCTGCGGCAAGCAGTGCGAACATCCCGATGAGAGACCAGTTGCCGCCCGTGAAGGGCAGGAATGGATCGTCAACGGTCACGTCAACGTTCCAAGACGACTGGTGGTCGTAGGGCGTGATCGTCGCGGTGTTGCCGATGTGCGTCGTACCTGCAGGCATCGCTGCCTTCACGCGCATTGTATAGGTGATCGTGCGTGACTCGCCCTGCTTAAGCGGGGTGTTGTCGACCCACTTGATGGTGTCGCCATTGTCGATCCCGCCCGCCACATTCACGGGGGTCATGTATCGCTGATCGTAGTTGTCCGTGATCGTCAGGCCCGAGACCGTCAGGGGCTCGGTGTTGGTGTACGTGAGCGTATAGGTCACCAGATCGCCAGGCTTTGCCTTCGTGCGATCGGCGGACTTGACGAGCGTGACATCCGAGAACCCGAGAGCAAGCGCATTACCGACGAGAATGGTGCCGGCATCGCCGCTCTGTAGGGTGAACGTGTACGGAAGTCCGGTCGTGTTGAACCAGCCCGCCTGCTCGACTTCGCTCAGCACGTAGGTTCCCGGCTTGAGATCCGAGAAGAGAGCCTTACCGTCGGCGCCGGTCGTCACAGTCACCGTGGTCTCACCGTTGTAGAGGGCGAACGTCCAACCGGAAAGCGCCGGCTCGTTGGCCTCGCGCACGCCGTTACCGTTCTGATCGTTGTACTTGAGTGCGGTGACACTCGGCGGCTGGTAGTTCCCGAACAGCAGACCGGTGATCGCGGTTCCGTTCTCAACAACCATGGTCCCGTTCGGATGCTCAAGATTGACCCAACCGGCACGCTGCTCCTCGACCACGCGGTAGGTTCCCGGAGGCATGTCGATGAACGAGTAGTTGCCGTTCGCATCCGTGGTAGTGGTTGCCCATGTCTCCCACGTGGTCGCGACCACGGCGTTGGGCTGGATCTGCCCACCGCTGGGAACCAAGCGCTCAAGGGTGATGCCCCAGCCAGCGATGCCAGGCTCGCCTTGATCGCGCTGACCATTGGCATTGAGGTCGTTGTACTTAAGACCGGAGAGAGTCGGATCGTAGTAATCATTCTTGTTGAGCAGATCCGCGCTGAGGGTTTCCGGACCGAACGGTGCCTTCAGGGCAATGGACTCGCCACTGGCAAGCTCGATCATCCAGCTACCGGTGATCACAGACATCACAGGCAGCTTCACGGAGCCTTTGTAGGCATCCGTGGTTCCGTCGCGAACCAGATCCACTCGGCCCGACCCGCCGCCGACGACTTGGTATGTGGCATAAAGCTTCGCGCCCGCAGGCATGTTGCGATATGTGAACTCGAAGGATTTTGTGACGTCGTAGGTGTTGCCGACCTCAAAAGACGCATTCTGTCCCTGGCTCAGCCCAACAGTGATGGGCAGGGTAGTTGTTGCATACCAACCGGTCTGCGCCACCTCAACCAAGCTGTACGTCCCGTTGAGAAGGTTGCTGAAGGTGACCTCACCGTTGGCATTTGTGATTCCAGAGGCAACGGTGGTATCGCTACTCTTCAGAGCAAACGTCCAACCTGAGAGCAGCGGCTCGCCGGAGTCGCGGGTTCCGTTCAGGTTGTAGTCTTGGAACTTCTTTACCGTCACAGAGGCGAACTGCGCGTTGGTGAAGGCACAGGAGGCGGTGTCGCCTGTCTTGACGGTCAGCGTCACCGAGGTCTTGGGATCCACACTGTACCAGCCCGAGGGCACGGTCTCTGCAACCGTGTATGTGCCGGGGAGAAGGTTGCCGAACGTGTATGTTCCATCGTTGCCGGTTGTTCCTGTACGCGTTCCCCCGGGACCTGTCAGCGTCATGGTCACGCCCTTGATAGTGCCACCGGCTGCGTTGTTCTTGGTGACGATGATCTTTGCGTACTTGGCGTTGAAGACACTGAGATCGGTCGTATCCCCCGCACACACTGACAGTGTCTTCTGATCTAGTCTCGTAACAAGGTAGTACCCGGTATTCCCGGTGAGGTCCTCTGTAACCGTGTAGCCACCACCAACGAACAATCCATCAAAGTGAACGTGATCGCCTCCATTTGTAGACTTCGTTTCGATCAAGGCGCCGTTCTTGTAGAGAGAAAACGTCCAGTTCCCTGCAAGTCTGGGTCCACTCTCACTCGAACCGTTAGAACTCAAGTACTTGGTGACTTTGATGCTGCCGACTTCCTTGTTGCCGATCTCAATGGCCGGCTTGATCTTGCCCAAGTCCGAGGCAAGGATCTCGACGATCTTCGGCAGGGTCGTGGTGTTCTTGTAGCCACTCTTGACCTGCTCGGTAATCTCGTACCTGCCAACGTCAAGCTGGACAAGGTCGGTCAAGCCAGACCCGTTATGAGTGGTTTCAGTGAATACGTGGCCTGTAGCGAGGTTCTTGATGTAGAACGTGAACCCACCGAGCTTCGCCTCGCTCGACTGCTTCACTCCGTCGGCGTTTGTGTCATTGAACTTGAGAATCTGAATCTCAGCTTTGTTGGATGGACACGCCGAGGCCGTCGAGGGCAGGATCAGCCCTGATCCTGCAATGGACACGGTAAACACGACGGCCATGACCGCCGAAATCATTCGCCGGAAGCCATTCGGCCGATACAGCAGTTTCCTCATCGCCCTCACCCCTATCGCATGTACCTGAATGCAGTGCGAGGTGAACCCTCTAGGGCACCTCAAAACGAAGCATGCCCCCAGATGATCGAGAAAGGACGACTGATAGGGGTCAATCATCCTTTAGGAGGATGGTCTATCATCCCTTCCGGCGACCATTTTTCCTGGGTCGGCAGGAGGCGACCAGTGCAAGGTCCAAGACCTCGTCCATCGTCTTGACTGGCACGATCTTGAGTTCTTCGCGAACAGGCTTCGGCAGCAGTTCGAGATCGCGGACGTTGTCCTTCGGAATCAGCACGGTCCGAATTCCGGCGCGGTGCGCTGCAAGCAGCTTTTCCTTGAGGCCGCCAATGGGCAGCACCCGACCTCTCAGAGTGATCTCCCCCGTCATAGCGATCTCGCGGTTCACAGCACACCCCGTCAGCACCGAGGCGATGGCCGTGGCCATGGTGATACCCGCCGAGGGCCCGTCCTTGGGAATCGCAGCGGCGGGAACATGGATGTGCAGGTCGAGGTTCTCTTGGAAGTTCTCGGCGATTCCGAGATCCTTCGCGCGCGTACGTATGTATGACACCGCGGCGGTGGCAGACTCCCGCATTACATCGCCAAGCTGACCGGTGAGGATCAGGTTGCCCTTGCCCGCCATCTTGGTCGCCTCGATGAAGATCACATCGCCGCCCACTTCCGTCCAGACGAGCCCGGTCGCCAGGCCCACTTCGTCCTTCTCTTCGAGCATGCCGTAGCTGAACTTCTCCGGTCCCAGGTACTTGTGGATGGTGCGCGCCGTCACTGTCGTCTTGCCCTTCTTGCCCTCCACGACTCTGCGAGCGATCTGACGGGCGACAGCAGCGACCTCGCGCTCGAGGCCGCGCACTCCCGCCTCCCGAGTGTATCGGCGAATGATCTCGCGAACGGCGCCTTCGTCGAGGACGAGCTTGCCCGCCGACAAGCCATGCTCCATCAGCTGCTTGGGGATGAGATAGTCCTGTGCAATGTGGAGCTTCTCCTCCTCCGTGTAACCCGGGAAATGAATGACTTCCATGCGGTCCCTGAGCGCGGCCGGGATCGTATCGAGCATGTTCGCGGTCGTGATGAACATCACGTTCGAAAGATCAAACGGAGCCTCAAGGTAGTGGTCCTGGAACGAGTAGTTCTGCTCAGGATCCAGGACCTCCAGCAACGCCGAGGTGGGATCTCCCCGGAAGTCGGCTCCCACTTTGTCGATCTCATCCATCATGAAGACAGGGTTGTTCGTGCCCGCCTGGTTGATCGACTGGATGATCCGGCCGGGCAGAGCGCCAACGTAGGTGCGCCGATGCCCGCGGATCTCCGCCTCGTCATGGACACCGCCGAGAGAAACGCGGATGAATTCTCGGCCGAGCGCCTTGGCGATGGAGCGTCCTATGGAAGTCTTACCGACACCCGGAGGGCCCGCAAAGCACAGGATGGGGCCGCGCATACGGTCTGTCAGCTTGTGAACGGCTAGGTATTCGAGCACACGTTCCTTGACCTTGTCGAGGCCGTAGTGATCGTGGTCCAGTATCTCTTTGGCGGCGATCAGATCCAGCTTCTCCTCTGATTCGACGGTCCAAGGAAGCCCTGTCAACCAGTCGAGGTACGTCCGGATCACGCTGGTCTCGGCGCCGGCGGCCGGCATCTTCTCAAGTCTGCCCAGCTCCTTGAGCGCTTTCTCGGTGACCTTCTCGGGCATCCCGGCACTGCGGATCTTCTCGGTGTACTCGTCGACCTCGGCCTGAGTCTCGTCGTACTGACCCAGTTCCTGCTGGATCGCCTTAAGCTGCTCCCGGAGGAAGTACTCGCGCTGCGTCTTGGTCATCTGCTCCTTGACGCGGTTTTGGATCTTGGAGCCCAGTTCGAGGATCTCGAGCTCCTTCTTCATGAAGTGCGCGACCTTCTCAAGGCGTTCGCGGGGATCCAGCGCCTGAAGCACTTCCTGTTTGTCGTCAACCTTCAGGTTCAGGTGGAAGGTTAGAAAATCCGCAAGGTGCCCGGGGCCTTCGATTCCGGCGGCCGCAGTGAGCACCTCCTGTGGAACCGGCTTGCCGAACTCGACCGCATGTTCAAAATCCTGCACAAGCGCCCGCATGAGCGCCTCTGTCTCGAGATCGACTTTCACTACTTCGTCGATCAGTTCGACCCGAACCAGCGTGAAGGGTTCAGTCTGAAGGAACTCCAAGATCCGAAAGCGCTGCTGACCCTGCACGAGCGCCTTCGCGGTGCCGTCCGGCAGCTTAAGTTCCTGCAGGACCGAAGCAACGCATCCGATTTCGTAGAGGTCATCAGGGCCCGGTTCTGAAGTCTCGGGAACCTTCTGAGTCGCGAGCGCCACAAAATGCCCGCCACGCATTGCTTCTTCCAGCGCCTTTATCGAACGCTCGCGACCCACGAATAGAGGTACCACCAAGCTGGGGAAGAGAATCAGATCTCTGAGCGGGATCAGAGGCAGTATTTCTGGGATCACGGGTGTTTCGCTAAGGTGTGACATGGCATTCCTTTCGACTCTTCGTGCAATAATCATTCTGCCCGTTCGGCGCGGGCGGTACACTCCCCGCAGGTCGCCCGGGAGGGCAGGAAAACCGTTCGGAGCACACGATGACTGTCGTTGGCACACCATTGCGTCGCCGCACTGCCGTCTGGACGGCAGCAGTGTCACTCGTGATCGCGTTTTCCGCCGTCGGGTTGCTGGCGGCTGTTGCCGCCACTCCACCGGCCACCACGCCCCCGACCGCATCACTCGACTCCCCACGGGGTCCACTCCCCGTGAACAGCACGGCAAAGTATACGGTGACGGTCACGCTGCCCAAGGCGGTCGACGAACTCCAAGTTAAGCTGCAGCTCAATAAGCCATCTGGAGCGGCGGTCTACTCGCGCACCCAGGTCATCCAGAACGCGGCTACGGGAACCCGGTCCTTCTCATTCAGCCCGGACACAGCCACCCTCAAACTCACTCCGGGTGTGTATCCGGTCCAAGTGACCGTGAAGTCGACCGTGAACGGAAGCACCTCGACGACATCGGTAGCCACCGAGCTGCTGCTCTACGATGCTGCCAAGTCACCCGTGCCGGTGGCGCTGGTCTTCCGAGTGCACGGCGCCCCCTTCGCCGACCCGTCCGGCAAGTTGGTGGCCGACCCCGCCGAGAACACACGTGCACGCGATGACGTCGATGCTATCGTGCGGTTCGCCACCGAGAACCCAAAAGCCAAGATCAGCATGGCTGTTCCGCCCGTCCTTCTGCAGCAATGGCGCCAGCTCGCACAAGGCTACACTCTCCCGAATGGGAAGGCTGTCTTGGCTTCCGAGGCAACTCCGCGCGCCTACGCCAACACGCTCTCAAGTCTCAAGGCAGCGCTGGGTTCCGGCGCGCTCGAACTAACGTCGCTCGGCTACGCCGATCCCGATCTGGGCGATCTCGCCCTGCAGGGCCTCGGCAGCGATACCGCTCTCCAGTACACGACCGGATACTCGGCGATCTTGGCGAGCTTGGGGGCAACACCCTCCGCAGGGACGGCGCCGGCAAACGGCGCGGCGCCCTCGAAGGTTCTTCAGCAGCTTGCAGACATCGGCCTCCGCTATGTCGTGGTCGACTCCGCTCTGACGGCGCTTGACTCCAAGCCGGCTTCAAGCGGCGCCTACCCGACCGCGATATCCGGCTTGGCGGCCCTGGTCGCCGATCATGAAGCGGGAGTGGGTCTCTCGGCAGGCGAAGCGTCTGCGACCGTCCGGCATGCTTTCGAACGGATGCTGGTGAGCGGAACCACACAGCCGTTCACGGTGTGCGTCGATCTCGGTGACGGCGGAGTGGGTGCTTCCGCCGTGCTTGAGCAGATCACCGGAACGCTTCTGCAGATGCCCTGGGCAAACCTCGTCCTCGCAAGGGACGCGGCAGCGCGCACCGGCTCAACACAGCTCCTTACTATGCTCGACACAACCAACTCCGGTGCCGTGAGCTTCTGGCAGACGGTCAACAGCGCCAGCGCGTACGCTGCGGGACTGCGCTCTTCGCTGCAGCCGGGCGACGCCGACATCGTCGCGGCGACGACCCCGTCTCTGCTCGCTGAGTCCTCGGCATGGAAGGGTCTCAAAGGCGACTGGACCCTCGCGGATCGTGGCGCGGCGTTTGCCAGCACCTCGTTGGGAATCTCCAAAGGCATCCTCGGCACGATCTACCTCAAGGGTGAACCCATCACGCTTGCCGGAACGAGCGGCAACGTGCCGATCACCATCGGCAACGGCACGCAGAAGACGCTGTCGGTGACGGTCAAGACCCGCGCGCTAACCGAGGGCCTCACAGTGGCGCAGGCCGAGTCAATCGAGACCACGCTCCCCCCAAAGGAGACGTTCGTCCAGGTTCCTGTGAACCTGATGTCGACGGCATCCGGCAAGCTTGAGGTTCAGGTTCTGGCGGGCGACTTGGTGGTTTCGAGCCAGATCATCGACGTCCATGCGTCGTATCTGGACCGCATCGCCATTATCGGTGCGATTGTGATTGGCCTTGGCGTGCTGCTCGGCTACATCGTGAGACGTGTTCGTTCGGCCGACGATTCGAGCTCTTCAGCGGCCCCTGATGATGCCGAGGATGCCGCAGAGCGCTAGACTGCTGTAGGGGTCAAATCGCTTTTGCGAGCAATTGACAGACTGGTGGGCAAGACAATGAGACGATTCGTCTGGACCATACTCATTATCGCGGTCATCGCCACGATCGTGAACGACGCCGTGCGATGGGGCCGCGCAAACTCTGAGCTGAACCTCGCGACGAACCAACTCGCCGCGTGGGCCTCGGCTAACGGACGGGACTTGGCCGTCGACCAAACTATGCTGCAGCTCACGCCGCAAGCCCAGAGACTGGGTGTCACCATCGACGGCTACCAGAAGGACAGCACCGGGTTGCAGCTCTCGACACGGGCCGAAGTCAGCGGCACTTGGGTGGTCGGCGCAGTCATCGCAATGCGCGAAGGAGTTCCCTTCCGGCAGGCCCTGACCACTCCGTTCCCGATCCAAAAACACCTGGAGGCAATGTTCCAATGAGTTCTGAACGCATAGAGATCGCCATCATCGGCGGCGGTCCGGCAGGGCTTGCCGCCGCCTTGTACGCCTCGCGCGGACGCGCGAAGACCGTGGTTTTCGAGCGCGGCATCCCTGGCGGACAGATCGTCACTACCGAGTGGATCGAGAACTATCCGGGCTTTCCAAAAGGACTGTCAGGCGCCGAACTCGGCGACCTGATGACCAAGCAGGCCGAGGAGCACGGCGCAGTCGTGCGGACGTTCTCACCTGTCGACTCGCTCACTGTCGAAGACAGCGGAGCCTTCACACTGGAGAGCGACGGCGAGTCCTTCGAGGCGGACTGCGTGATCCTGGCGACGGGCGCGGTTCCTCGCAAACTCGGCGTGCCGGGCGAAGCGGAGTTCACCGGGCGGGGTGTGTCCTGGTGCGCGACGTGTGACGGGGCGTTGTTCCGGGACAAGGTTGTCGCCGTCATCGGCGGAGGGGACGCAGCCGTCGAAGAGGCGATGTTCCTGACGAAGTTCGCCGCCCGCGTCCACCTCGTCCACCGACGCGGCGAAATGCGTGCGACCAAGTGCATTCAGGAGCGCTGCCTCGCCAACCCGAAGATGGAGTTCCATTACCATCGCGTCGTCACCGAGATCGTCGGCGAGAACGGCAAGGTCGCGGGAGTCCGGCTGGAATCAACAAACGGGGACGCGGAAGAGTATCTCCCGCTTAACGGCGTGTTCATATTCGTTGGCATCCATCCGATGAACGAACTCGTCGCCGAACTCGTGGGTACCGACGAAAGTGGGTACATCAAGGTAGACCACAATGGGCTGACGTCCGTGCCCGGCTTGTTCGCGGCGGGCGATGTGACTGAGTCCCAGCTCAAGCAGGTCATCACGGCGGCCGCGCAGGGTGCCTCGGCAGCGTTTGAGGCACTGCGCTACGTCGACGAGAACGCGATTTGTCCGCTTTAGACAGATAGGTAACCGAGAGGAGCTTTCCCCATGGCAGACCTGATTCAGGTGACCGACGCCAACTTCGACACGACCGTCGGCGGCAGCGACAAGCCGGTCGTTCTCGACTTCTGGGCACCCTGGTGCGGCCCATGCCGCATGATGGAGCCCGTACTCCACGAAATCGCCGAGGAGCACGGCGCGATCGTCGTCGGCAAGCTCAACGTCGATGAGAACCCTCAGGTAGCGACCAAATTCGACATCCTGTCGATTCCCACGCTGCTCGTGTTCGTGAACGGCAAGGTCGAGAAGAAGATCGTCGGCGCCGTCCCCAAGAAGAAACTCCTCGACGAGCTTTCCTCCTGGATCGGCTAACCGCAGACCGGCCTGATATGCCCGCACAGAAGAACAGGGATGTTACGATTCCAACATTCGTGCTATGACAGTGGAGAAGCCGCATCCCCGAGAGAAGGAAGTTGAAGATGTGTGAGCATGGCATCAACATCGCCCAAATGAAACTCGCGATCGGGCAGTCTAACGACGCGATCGCTATGGTCCAGCAGTGGCTTGAGCAACTGCACCATCTCGCCGATCACGGCGCCAAGCCGGAAGCGAGCGCCGCGCTCGCGCAGGCCGGAGTGCTTCTCGGCGAGGCACGGGCAAAGCTTGAGGAAGCTGTGGACGACCTCGAGGGCAGAAGCACCGACAAGACGACGGTGGAGCTGATCTAGACAACGGTCTACCAGAAAGGCCCTCCCGGAGGTCCGAGGAGGGCCTTTCGTGTGTCCGGCTGATGCGGCTGCGCGTTGCCTGGTTACGCGCCGGTGCCACTGTCCGCTGGAGGTGATCCGCGCCGCCGCTTGCTCAGCGCGAACCCGATCAGTCCCGCAAGCCCGAGAGTCAGCGCACCGCCGACGATTCCCGCCGTGCTGGTACCGGCATCGACCGCAGGCCACGTGGCCCCGCCTTCCGTCTCGGTAGCAGCGTCATCGGAGGCCTTGAACCCATAGTCGGGCAGGAAGGCAGTCTTGCTTTGAACCTCAGCCGCGAACTCGGTGATCGCCACCGAGGTCTCCTCGGCCAACTCCGCACTGCCGGTCACCTTGGCAATCGACCACTCAAGGCCATCTGGGTTCGAAGAGGCGAACCATGACAGTCCGATACCCGTTACGAGAGCCATGGCTACCAGCCCGAGGATGACGGGCTTGAGACTCATGCCTACAAGCGACCTGTCCGCGACACTGCGCTCCAGCATCTCAGGCTGCGCCTGCCTCACAAACAGGATCACAGCAGCGGTCACGAGACCCTCGACAAGAGCAATGGCAGCGTGGACCGGCAGCATCATCAGAACAAACGTGCCAAAGGGAAGCGAACTGATTCCGGACGCCGTGGTCTCAAGCACGACTGCAAACGCTCCGAGTAGCAGACCAATCTCCGCGCCGACAATGCTAGCCGCCACGACCCGACCGGTACTCCACTTCCCGCCGAGAATTCTCTTGAAGATCGGATACGCGATGAACATCGGAAAGACGCCAAGGTTGAAGATGTTGCAGCCGAGTGCCAGTAGTCCCCCGTCGGCGAAGAAGAGGCACTGCACGGTCAGCACAGAGGCGATCGCGAGGAAGCCCGCTTCAGGCCCCAGAAGGACCGCGAGGATCAAACCACCTCCCAGGTGACCGCTGGATCCGGTCCCCGGAATCGTGAAGTTGATCATCTGCGCCGCGAATATGAAGGCGGCAACTACTCCCATCAACGGAATCTTGCTCGAGTCGCCTTTCTCTCGCACCTTCTTCGCGCAGTAGACCGCCGTCGCCGCTGAGGCAACCCACATCGCCCCGCCGACTGCTGGCGACAGCAGTGCGTCCGCCATATGCATACAGAACCCTCCCTTTCCCCATTAGTGCTATGAATTCTTAAATAGTGCTACTGACACAGAGAACATACCGCCTGTTCTGAGCGTGGTCAACGTGCGATTCGTGTGAATTGCCGTTTCGGAAATCACAACGGTCTGATCAAACAATGCGCGCCCTGTGTTACTCTTTTCTCGTTTCTGCACACCAATGCCTTTGGAGAAGCCATGCCGGAAGTCGTGCGATTCAGCATTTCCACCGACGAGCGCCTCTTGGAGCGATTCGACGCCCTCTCGGCCGAGAAGGGCTACGTCAACCGCTCCGAAGCGATTCGCGATCTCATCCGCAACGCGCTGGTCGAAGAGCAGTGGTCTCTGGGCGAGGCCGAGGCCGTCGGCACCGTCACCCTTGTCTACGACCACCACTTCAGCGACCTCGGCGACAAGCTCACCGAGCACCAGCACTCCCATCACGATGCAGTCGTCTCAACACTCCATATCCATCTTGATGCTCACAACTGCCTGGAAGTCGTTGTGCTCCGCGGCAAGGCCAGCGAGATCAAACACCTTGCGGACGGTCTTATCGGCACCAAGGGCGTGAAGCACGGCAAGTTCGTGGCGACCACCACCGGCAACGATCTCGTTTAGGGCCGGCTGCCTCCGTGCCCAGCATCGAATCGGGTCTCTACGAACTCGGCCGTCTCGACCAGCTTGCGGCCCAAGACACGCCCGCGCACCGGCTGGATCCGCGGGCGAAGCTCATAACGACGCTCGTCTTCATCGTCTGCGTGGTGTCGTTCGACAGGTATGCGGTCCTTCCGCTCCTGCCGTTTGTGATCTTCCCGCTGGTACTCGCCTATGAGGGCAACTTGCCGTTTAGCGTCATTGCCAAGCGCGTCTTGATCGCCTCGCCGTTCGCGTTGGGCATCGGCATCTTCAACCCGCTCCTAGATCCCATCCTGGCCGGACACATCGGCCCCGTGCCGATAAGCGCCGGCTGGCTGTCGTTCATCTCGATCCTCGAGCGCTTCGTGCTCAGCACCTCGGCGGCACTCGTTCTGATCGGCACGACGGGACTTGTGGGCGTGTGCATGGCGATGGAGCGGCTCGGCGCGCCTGACGTCTTCGTGACCCAGCTGATGTTCCTGTACCGCTACATCTTCGTCCTCGCCGAGGAGGCCATGCGGATGGTCAGGGCCCGCGCGCTGCGATCGTTCGAGGGGCGCGGCATGGGGATGCGCGCGTACGGCCAGATGCTCGGTCACCTGCTGCTTCGCACGTACGCCCGCGCCCAGCGCGTGTACGACGCGATGCTTTGCCGAGGGTTCGACGGACACGTGCGCGTGATGAAGCGGCTGCGCTTCACCGGACGCGACTGGATGTTCATGGTGGGTTGGTCGGCGCTGTTTGTGGTATTCCGCCTGTTCAACGTCCCGCTGCTACTGGGACAGATAGTCACGGGGTTGATTGCATGAGCCACCACAGAATCTCCGTTGCCGACCTCGGGTTTTCTTACCCTGACGGAACGATCGCACTCGATGGCGTTTCGTTCGAGATCACGCATGGCGAGTCCGTCGCGATCGTGGGCGCTAACGGCGCCGGCAAGTCCACGCTGCTCATGCACCTCATCGGCATCCTATCGCCGACGCGAGGCCGCGTTCGTATCGGCGACACACCAGTGACCAAGAACACGCTCAAAGACATCCGCAAATCGGTGGGGATGGTGTTTCAGGACCCCGACGATCAGCTCTTCATGCCGACGGTCTATGAAGATGTTGCCTTCGGACCGATGAACCTCGGTCTGCCGCCAGAAGAGATCGACGCCCGCGTAGTAAGCGCACTCGAACGTGTGAACGCACTACACCTCAGAAACCGTCCGCCGTACCGCCTTTCCGGCGGTGAGAAACGCGCCGTTTCGATTGCCACCGTGCTGGCAATGTCGCCAAACGCGCTGGTGTTGGACGAACCATCCTCAAACCTCGACCCGCAGGCCCGCCGACGCCTCATCGGACTGCTTGCCTCGTTCGACCATACCAAGATCCTCGCAACGCATGACCTCGATATGGCGCTCGACCTGTGCGGACGCACGATCGTTATCAGCAACGGGAAGGTCGCCGCCGACGGCCCAACGCGCGAGATCTTCGCCGACGACACACTCCTCGCCGCCTGCCAGCTCGAACGGCCGCTCGTGATGCAGGGCTGCCCGATCTGCTCGGCACGATCCTGAAGCGCGACGACTGTGCACGACACCCGCACCACGCTGCTACAATAGTCCCGTGACCTCGCCGAGAAAACCGCACGCAGCGAGCGACCGGACGCCCGACGGGCCGGTCTACTGGGAGTGCCCCGCGTGTGGGTACCTCTCGGCGGACCCGAGCTTTCCGCAGGGCAAGAAGAACTGCCCCGCCTGCGGGACGCCGGGCGACTCCCGCCGCATGTTCCCGCCCGAGCGGCTTCGCCGCGTCGACGCGCGCATCCGCCGCTACCATGCCGACGGGGAGCACGAGATCGTCGTGATCCTGGTGGCGACATTCCTTGAGTCGTTTATGGAGGACATGCTCGCGCGGATCATGGGCGCGCAAGGCGCGACCGTGCAGCTGCGCGCCGCCGTGCTCGATGCGCTCAGGTCGGTTGGGCAGCGCATCGGCAAGCTCTTCCCCACGCTCACCGGGAGGCAGTTCGAGGCCACAGCCGATGAGTTCGGCTTCCACGACTTCCCGCACCGCTGGCGTCTGCTGCGCACCGAACGCAACTCCTTCATCCACGACGCCGCCTTCGAAGGTACGCGCGAAACGCTCGGCGAGAAGAGCGCGCACGAAGCGATCGCGCTGCTCGACGACGGGTACGCCCTCTTCGTGCAGATCAACAACCGCTTCGTCGCAGGGCCCAAACGGCGGCGCACTGACGACTCCGCGCGGTGAAAGCGCTCTCGCTCCACATCACCGGGATCGTGCAGGGCGTCGGCTTTCGGCCGTTCGTCTACAACCTCGCACTCGCTCACGGCCTCAACGGCTGGGTGCTCAACGCCTCCGACGGCGTCTACGCGCTGGTCGAAGGCGACGCCGAGACGATCGCGGAGTTCCCACGCCTGCTGCGCGAGCACGCCCCCTCGATGGCCGTCATCGACGAGATCATCGCCGAGGAAGTCGAACCTGAGGGGTTGCTCGGCTTCGAAATCCGCGCCTCACACACTGAGGCAGGCCGGATGACACTGGTGTCGCCGGACATCGCAACGTGCCCTGAATGCGTCGGCGAGCTGGTTTCGCCGGGCGACCGGCGGTATCGATACCCGTTCATCAACTGCACGAACTGCGGACCGCGCTTCACTATCATCGACGACGTGCCCTACGACCGCCCGTCGACGTCGATGCGCGACTTCCCGATGTGCCCCGAGTGCGCCGCCGAGTACGCAGACCCAGCGGATCGCCGGTTCCACGCGCAGCCGGACGCATGCTTCGTATGCGGGCCACGGCTGTACCATGTCGCCGAGGACGGAGAACTGCCGGACGACTGGCGCTGGTCGCCGGAATGCGAGGTCGCGCCACGCCCCCACCGCGATCGCGACGCCGAGGCCGCGCGATCCGACGCCATCATCGCCGACACAGCGCGACGCTTGCGCGCGGGCGAGGTGCTCGCGATCAAGGGACTCGGCGGCTTCCACCTCGCGTGTGATGCCACCGGCGCCGAGGCGGTGGCGCAGCTGCGGTCCCGCAAGCGCCGCTGGGTGAAGCCGCTCGCGGTGATGGTGCGCGATCTGGAGGCTGCACGAGCGGTCGCCGAGGTGGGACCCGAGGAGGAGGCGCTGCTGACTGGGGCCGTGCGGCCGATCGTGCTGCTGCGCAAGCGACGCGAGACGGCAGCGGGCGCCATCGCCCACGACGTCACCGGCGACCTCGGCGAGATCGGCGTCATGCTGCCGTACACCCCGCTGCACCACCTGCTGCTGGCCGAAGTAGGCCGCCCGCTCGTGATGACATCCGGCAATCTCTCCGACGAGCCCATCGCGACAGGTAACGCCGAGGCGCTCTCGCGGCTCGCGCCTATCGCGGACACGTTCCTACTGCACGACCGCGCGATCCTGTCGCGCTACGACGACAGCGTCGTGCGCGTCGTCGACGGCCGCACCGAACTCGTGCGCCGGGCGCGCGGCTACGCGCCGTATCCCCTGCCGCTGCCGTTCTCGGCGGACGCGGGGATCCTCGCGGTGGGGCCGGAGCAGAAGAACACATTCACGCTGATCAGCGGCTCGCACGCGTTCGTGTCGCAGCACATCGGCGACCTCGAAAACGCGGAGACGCTTGAGAGCTTCGAGCAGACCATCTGCCTCTACGAGCGGCTGTTCCGCGTGCAGCCTGAGATCGTCGCGCACGACCTGCACCCCGAGTACCTCTCGACGAAATGGGCACTCGCGACCGATTTGCCCAAGATCGGCGTCCAACATCACCACGCGCACATCGTCTCCGTCACCGCCGAGCACGGCATCAGCGATCCGGTAGTCGGCTTCGCATTCGACGGCACCGGCTACGGCGCCGACGGCTGCATCTGGGGCGGCGAGGTCCTCATCGCTGACTGGGCCGGCTACGAGCGCTTCGCCCACCTAACGTACGTGCCGATGCCGGGCGGCTCAGCAGCCATCCGACGGCCGGCGCGCATGGCGATCGGAACGCTGGTCACGCTCGGGTTGCTCGACCACCCCGGCGCCGCACCACTGCGCTCCCGCCTTGCAGACGGCGAGGAGGCGATGTTGCTGCGCATGATCGAGCGCGGCGTGAACTCGCCGCTCACCAGCTCGATGGGCCGCCTGTTCGATACTGTTGCCGCCATCATCGGCATCACCGACGACGCTCGCTACGAAGGCGAGGCCGCCATCCTCCTCGAGGCCGCGGCCGATCTCGCCGAGACCGGCTCCTATGAATTCGACCTTCAGAGGCCTGCCGAGTCAGGGCAGCCGTACGTCATCGACCCGACGCCAGTCCTCTCGGCGGCGCTGGACGACCTCTCGCGGGGAGTACCCGCGCCAGCGATCTCAATGCGCTTCCACCGTGCAGTCGTGCAGTGTATAGTCCGGCTGGGTAAGGTTGCTGCGCGGCATACCGGCATTCGCTACGCAGCTCTCGCTGGAGGCGTGTTCATGAACAGGATCGTGCTTGGCGAGGCGATCGGCGAACTCGAGTCCGCAGGACTCACTCCCCTCACCCACGTACGCCTGCCGATGAATGACGGCGCCGTTTCATTTGGCCAGGCTGTCGTGGCTTGGGCACAACGGCACAAGGCTTGATGTTACTGCGGCCAAAAGTCGCTGTACCACCCTATTAGGAGGTTTGACCATGTGTCTCGCCATTCCGGCCAAGATTCTCGCGTTCGAAGACGACAAGATGGCCTCCGTCGACATCCTAGGTGTCACACGGAAGGTCTCAGTCGACCTCGTTCCTGACGCGGTCGTCGGCGACTACGTGCTGGTACACGCCGGCTTCGCCATCCAGGTGGTCGACGAACAGTACGCCGAGGAAACCCTCGATCTCTTCAGGGAGATCCCGGAACTGTGCGACGAAAACGGCATGCTGCGCGAGGAAGCGTAGGATCTCATGGATCTCTCGGCATTCCGCGATCCCACGATCGCCAAGAACCTCATCGCCGCGATCAACGCCACGAAGACCGGACCCGTCAAGATCATGGAGGTCTGCGGCACCCACACGGTAGCAATCGCCCGCAACGGCCTGCGCGCAGTCATGCCAGAGCGTGTGACGCTGCTCTCCGGTCCAGGCTGCCCGGTGTGCGTTACCGCGAACGAGGACATCGACACCGCCATCGAATTTGCTCGCCAACCGGGCGTCATCGTGACGACCTTCGGCGATATGATGAAGGTGCCCGGCAGCTACAGCTCGCTCTCGCGCGAGAAAGCTGACGGGCGTGATGTTCGCATCGTGTACTCCCCTCTTGACGCCATCGCGCTTGCCCAGCGCGAGCCGGACAAGCAGGTTGTCTTCATCGGCGTGGGCTTCGAAACCACCACCCCTCTCATCGCCGCGGCCATCATCCGCGCACAAGAGCACGGCGTGGGCAACTTCAGTGTCTTCTCAGCACACAAAACCGTGCCGCTCGCGCTCGAAGCGATCGTGAACGACCCTGAGGTGCACATCGACGCCTTCATTCTGCCGGGCCACGTCTCGACCATCATCGGTTCGGCTCCTTACGAATTCCTTGCCGAGACCTACCACATCCCCAGCGTCATCACCGGTTTCGAGCCCGTCGACGTGCTCCAGGGCATCTACATGCTCCTGAAGCAGCTCGAAGAGGGCCGCGCCGAGATCGAGATCGCATATCAGCGCGGCGTCTCGCCCGAAGGCAACCCGACCGCGCGCGCGCTCGTCGACCGCGTCTTCGGGCCCACGGACGCAGCGTGGCGCGGCATCGGCGTGATCCCCGGTACCGGCCTCAAGATCCGCCCCGAATTCGCGGCCTTCGACGCCGAGAGGCGCATCCCCGTGACCCCGCCGGAACCGCGGGCGATCAAAGGCTGTCAGTGCGGCGAGGTGTTGCGAGGCGTGATCCTGCCGTACCAGTGCCGCCTGTTCGCGAAGGGCTGCACACCCGAGCACCCGATCGGCCCGTGCATGGTGTCCTCGGAAGGCTCGTGCGCGGCCTACTACCGCTACACCGACCACGACACCGCAAACTCTTAGGGAGACACACATCCATGCAGTCTGATCGGATTCTTCTGGCCCATGGCTCGGGCGGCACGATGATGCGCGACCTGATCGACGAAGTCTTCGTCACCGGATTCGCCGAGGAAGCGCTCTCGCGCCTCGACGACGCGGCTGTGCTCGCGTTCCCCGGTAGCCGCATCGCCATGTCGACCGACACCTACGTCGTGCACCCGATCTTCTTCCCCGGCGGCGACATCGGCCGCCTCGCGATCTGCGGCACCGTGAACGACGTCGCCACCAGCGGCGCCAAGCCGCTCTACCTCACCGTCGGCTTCATCCTCGAAGAGGGCTTCCCCATCGCCGACCTGCGCCGCGTGCTCGAGTCAATGCGTGACGCCTGTCGCGAAGCCGGCGTGCACATCGTCACCGGCGACACGAAGGTTGTCGAGCGCGGCCACGGCGACGGCATCTTCATCAACACCGCCGGCGTCGGCGTCCTCGCCGAGGGCATCGATCTTTCCGGCTCCTACTGCCGCCCCGGCGACAAGGTGCTGGTCTCGGGCACGCTCGGCGACCACGGCATCGCGATCGTCTCGATCCGCGAGGGCCTCGAGTTCTCGACCGACATCCAGACCGACGCCGCCCCGCTCAACACCCTCATCGCCAACGTGCTCGCAGCCGCTCCCGATACGCGCTGCTTCCGCGACCCCACCCGTGGCGGCCTCGCCTCCACACTCAACGAGTTCGCAGCCGCATCCGGCGTCTCGATCACCATCAGCGAAACCGCGGTGCCCGTGCGTCCGCAGGTACGCGGCGCCTCCGAGATGCTCGGCTACGATGTCTTCCAGGTCGCAAACGAAGGCAAGATGGTTGCCATCGTCCCCGCCGAGCAGGCCGAATCAGCGCTCGCTGCGATGAAGGCGTCGCCGTACGGCGAGGACGCCGCCATTATCGGCGAGGTCGGCGAAGGGCCGGCAGGACGCGTCTACATCGACACGAGCTTTGGGGCCAAGCGGATCATGGACATGCTGGTCGGGGAGCAACTGCCGAGGATCTGCTAGCGAACTCCCCAGCCTCGCTGGTGTTTCCGCTACACTCCTCCCATGTCTCCCGACACCCCCTGCACCCGCCGAGAAACCCTCCTCGGCCTCGCATCCGTCGCCTTCGCCGGCGTCATGTGGGGCACGATCCCGCTCGTACTTCGAGCGGCCGACGGCGCCTCGGTCGTCAAGGTCTTCTACCGAGTTGTCTTCGCTGCGCTGGCGATCTTCCTCTGGATGCTGGTCACTCGCCGCCTCGGCGAAGTCACCGGCCTCAGCCGCCGCAAACTCGGGCAGGTCGCGCTCCAGGGCGTGATCCTCACCGTGAACTGGGTGCTGTTCCTCTCGGCGCTGGACTTGACCAACGTCGCGACGGCGGAACTGCTCGGCTACACGGGGCCGGTATTCGTGGCGATGCTGGCGCCGTTCGTGACCGGCGAGCGCTTCGATGCGCGGATCATCCTGCCGCTCGGGTTGTCGCTGGGCGGCATCGTGGTCATCCTGGCGCCGCAGGGACTGAACCTGGGAAGCGGTCGGGCGACGCTCGGCGCGCTTCTGGCATTTGCCTCGGCGCTGACGTACGCCACGCTGATGCTGCGCAGCAAGAATATCCTCCGCGGCATCTCGGCCCCGGCGCTTATGCTGATCGAATACGTAGTCGCGGGCGTGATTCTGCTGCCGTTCGCGATCGTGCTTACCAGCCGCGGCCAGGGGCCCACGCATCTCACCGGATACCTGGCACTCCTGTCGCTCGGCATCGTCCAGACTGCGCTTACTGGCGCCATCTTCCTCACCGGCTTGCGGCGCACACGTACTGACCACGCGGCCGTCCTCACGTACACTGAACCGGTATGCGCGGTGCTGTTCGCCGCGGCGTTTCTCGCCGAGCCGCTCGGCGTGTGGTCTGTGGTCGGCGACGCGATGGTCATCATCGGCGGGCTGACGATCGCACAGATGAAGCCGACGCCAAGCGCGATCGAGCCGGTGCCTCTCGAGGCGGCGGGGGTCGAAGGCGACGCAGGAGAAGAAGCGCGCACGGACACTAAGTCCTGAGCGATCAGGGAATCATATACCCGCAGCCCTGCCCGCTGCGGACTGATGTGGAGGCACCCATGGACGCTTTGCAGCACCTCATCGAGCTAGACGCCGTCGCGCGCCTGCGCACGCACGACGCCACCCTGTTCGGCACCGACCCGAAGTCTCTCGCGCTCACCGCCGGAAGCCTCGGCTGGACCACGCTGGCCGAGGAAGCGCCCTCCCTGCTGCCGGAGCTCTCCCGCCTCGCCTCCGAACTCTCCGAGGAGGGCTGCACCGACGTGGTGCTGCTCGGCATGGGGGGTTCGTCGCTGACGGCGCTCGTGCTGGGCGAGGTGCTCGGCGCGTCCGGCAAACGAACTCTGCACGTGCTCGACACCACCGCACCGCTCTCGGTCGACCGGATTATCGCCGACCTCGATCCCGCGAAGACGCTCTACCTCGTGGCCAGCAAGTCCGGCGGCACGATCGAGCCCATGTCGCTCTACGCCATCTTCCGCGACGAAGCCGACAACGAGCTGGGTCGCGAGGCCGCCGGCCGGCGCTTCCTCGCGCTGACCGACCCGGGGACGTCGCTGGAAACACTCGCGCGCGAAGCCGGCTTCCGCGGCGTCATCAACACGCCGCCGACGGTCGGCGGGCGGTTCTCGGCGCTCTCGGCCTTCGGCCTCGCCCCCGCCGCGCTCGTCGGCATCGACGTCGCCGAGCTCATCACCCGCGCCCGCGCGATGGAACAGGCCTGCGCCCTCCTCGCCGAGCACAACCCGGCAGTCGCCCTTGCCGCCTTCATCGCCGACGCGCACGCCCATAGCCGAGACAAGCTCACGATCGTGACCTCGCCCGATCTGGCGTCGTTCGGGCTGTGGGTCGAGCAGCTGGTCGCCGAGTCGCTCGGCAAGGAGGGGATCGGCGTCGTGCCGGTCGTCGAGCTGTCGGACGACATGCCTCTTGGGTATGGACCCGATCGGGCGGTCGTCGTCGTACGGCTCGCCGGAGATTCCCTGCTCCCCAGTTGGCGTGACCTGCTCGCCGATTCGGCCCCCGTGTACGACTTGGCATTGAGCGACCTCCACGACGTCGCCACGCAGTTCGTCCTGTGGGAGCATGCCGTAGCGCTGACAGGCGCGCTTCTCGGCGTCAACCCACTGGGGCAGCCCGACGTCGCCTCTGCGAAGGCGGCGACTGCGGCCGTGCTCGCAGGCACGCTGGAGGCACCCACGGCGCAGACGGTAACGCCCGAGGGCGTTGCGCTCACGTTCGCGGGGACGCTCGCCTCACCCGGCGCCCCTGGCCACACCGACACGCTCGCAACCGCGCTGGGGCACGCGATCGCCGCCCTGCAGCGCAACGACTACTTCGCGCTGCTCGCGTACCTTCCCGAGGACGTCTCGCTGCTGGCCCCGCTCACAGCCGCAGTGCCGCGAGTCTCGGCCGCACTCGGCGTCGCGATCACTTTGGAGCTGGGGCCACGCTACCTGCACTCGACCGGCCAGCTCCACAAGGGCGGCCCGAACTCCGGCGTCTTCGTGCTGTTGACCACGCGCGATTCCGCCGACGCGCTTGTTCCGGGAAGCCCTTGGGGCCTGCGCACCTTACACCGCGCTCAAGCCGAGGGCGACCTCATGACGCTCGCAGCCGCTGGACGGCGTGTGCTGCATGTGGACCTGCCGGACGTCGGTGAGGACTCCGTGGCAGGATTCGCTCACGCGCTCACGGACGCGGCTGGAGTGACCTGGGAGCGGTAAGGGGCACACGTTCGGGTGGACCACCGCGCCCGCTCCAACAGTCATGCCTGCGGAATCACATCGGGCAGAGCCGCCGAGATCTGCTCGGATGCGGCGACTCTGACATTGTCAGCGCACATCTGTGTTGATGGCCTCTCGCTATCAATCACCACTCCGCGGGTGCCCCCTGCCGCATGCGCCGCTGTTGCTCCGGCGCTTGTAAGGCGGTTCGCCTTACAACAAATCCTCCTGCAAGCCGTAAGATACGCCGCTTTTCAGGACGCCTCGACGGTCCCTTCGCCATAGGCTCTACGAGGATCCGCTTCCGCCGCCGAGAACGTACGGGACCGCCACGAGGATGCGAGGAGGCTAGAGAGAAGGCCCTGGCGGAAGCGAACCGACACGCTCAGGAAAAAGGGACAAATAGGAGGGCTGAAGGCAATGAGCAACATCCAGATCAACAGACGCGATTTCTTGAAAGGAACTCTCGCCGTTGGCGCCATTACTGCCGTTGGCGCACTGGCCGGCTGCGCTTCGGGCAAGGCGGATGCCAGCAATACGACGTCGACCGCGACCAAGCACACGTGGGAAACGGCTCCGAACGCCATCACCGACATTGCGAAGACCGAGAACTACGACGTCGTGGTCGTCGGTGGCGGCATGGCCGGCTGCGCTGCCGCCATGTCCGCAGCGGAGAGTGGCGCGAAGGTTGTCCTTGTCGAGAAGACCAAGAGGCTCAGTTTCCGCGGCATCGACTACGCCGCTCTGGCATCCAAGACCCAGCAGGCCGCAGGCATCGACCTCAACAGCCAGAAGAGCGAGATCGTGAAGGAAGCGGAGCGCTGGGCCGGTGGACGCGGCGACGAACGTGTCCTTCAAGTCTGGGCCGACAACTGCAACGAGGCGCTTGACTGGGTAGCGAACCTTCTCGTCACTTATGGGAAGACGACCATCGCGCCGATGCCCCGCGAAATGCAGGAGATACCGCACGCGAAGTACTTCCACTACGCGTGCGACGCGTTCCAGATCGTGCCCAGCCCCGAACAGCTCCAGAGGGGGTCTGAAGCCGCCTACGAGCCCCCGTTCGCGATCGCATGGGCCGACGCCTACAGCGCATATGCGCAGAAGCTTGGGGTCACGATCAAGTACTCAATGACAGCTGCACAGCTGATCAAGGATAAGAGCGGCGCGATCGCCGGTGTCGTGGCGCAAGATGCGAGCAAGACCTACACACAGTTGAATGCGAAGAGCGTGATCCTGTGCACCGGAGGATATGGCAACGATCCCGAGATGATGGACGCCTTCATCCCCAGCCATGCCGACGAGATGATAGGTACACTGACCCCGCCGAGCAACACCGGCGACGGAATCCGTATGGGCGCGTGGGTCGGCGGAGCGATCGACCCCATCCCCCACTGCCCGATGTACTTTGACGAGGCGATCGAGGGGAAGACGGGCAACCGTCCGATCCCCCTCACCAGACAGCCGTGGCTCTACCTCAACGATGATGGTGAGCGCTTCGAGAACGAGGATCTGCCTTATGCATATGTCTGCCGCGGTATGTTCCAGCAGAAGCGCAATATGCAGTGGACGGTCTGGGACAGCAAGTGGCCGACCGAGGGTCCCAAGATGGGAATGGTCTCATGCAAGGACTTCCGCGGAGCCCTGCACGACCCGGCAGCGATCGAGGCATTCATCAAGGATGGCACCATTCTTTCGGGCAACACGCTCGATGAACTGCTCGGCAAGATGAAGGGTCTCAACACCCAAACCGCCAAGGCGACCATTGCGCACTACAACGAGCTATGCGCGGCCGGCGTGGACACCGACTTCGGTAAGCGCAAGGAGTGCCTCAACTCAATCACGAAGGCCCCGTTCTATGCAGTACACATGGGCGCCCAACTGCTTGTGACTCTGGGTGGACTTCAGATCAACCACAACCTCAATGTGATTGACAAGGACGGCAATCCGATCCCCGGGCTGTGGGCCGCAGGCAACTGCTCGGGCAGCTTCTTCTTCAATGACTATCCGATCGTCCTGGCGGGCCTGAGCCATAGCCGCGCAGTGACCTTCGGACGCCTAGCCGGTAAGGCCGCGGCAGCCACCAAGGCATAGATCCGGCACAATACGTGACCGAATGACAGAGAGAGTCGCCTCTAACCGGCGGCTCTCTCTGTTTCGTGAACGCCCTGACAACGCGGATGCCAGCGTGGCTCTATGAGTTCCTATGCCACTCGATGCTACTCTCGACCATATCGATCAATTCCTGTCGGGAGTGAACTCCCAGCTTGTTGTAGATCCGGTAGACGTGCGTCTTGGCCGTCCCGTGGGCGATGACGAGCTTGCCCTCGATGTAGGCAAGGCTTCTCCCCTTGGCCAACAGCTCCATGACCTCGCGCTCTCGCCTGGTCAATGCTGCGCGCTCTGAGATCTCATGGTAGCTCAGCATCAGCAGATCCTCGTCGGGCGCAGACAGGGCGTTTGCCTCCTCCAGACCCCAGGCGCCGAGAACATCTCTCGCGCTGAGTACTATGGAGGTGAGTAACACGAGCGCGATCACAGCGCCGACTGCGACCCAGGTCAACCCTTCCGACGCCACTCCGATCCTACCCGCGAAAAGGTAGCCCAATAGCATGCCAATGAGCATGCTGCCTTGGGCCAAGCCCCTTCCGCACCCGAAGACCTTCAGTGGGGATATCCCGGATCGGTTGGCCAAGTCGGAAAGCATGATCCATACGAGAATGTCAAAACATACATAGCCGGCGGTGACTGCGGCTCCGGCCAAGTAACTGCGCGACCCGCCGAGAAACGGCAGGAGAAGAAAGCCGACGACAAGCAACGGTAACACCGGCCGATAAGTGAAGCCCAAATCGAGATCTCTCGAGAAGAGAATGGATCCCAAGGTGATCAGTACGGCAGCGATACCTCCCCCGAGAAGCGACCACGCGTATGTCGAGTTGAACGCGGCGGCGGATCCCGGCAGGATCAGTCCCTGCATCAGCCCGAATGCCGCACCGTAGAGCCCGATGGCCAGCGAGAGCCTCCAGGGGATCGGAAAGACCCGAGTACTGTGAGCGCGCAGGATAGGAATGGCCGCCGGGATCCGAAGCAGACTCAGAGCCAATACTCCGGCGGCGCACAACGGCAATGCCGCCAACGCAATGATCGCTGCTACCGGGCGCAGATTCACGACAACGAAGTAGAGCGCGATCGCAAGCGCAAATGCAGCGGGAATGTAGATACTCGCCCTCTTGGTCCCGATCGAACCGTAGAACTCCCCGCACATGAGTAGAAGCGGAGCATTCCCGACTCCGGTCAACGCCGCAGCGCCCAGAAGCACAACCATCGACAGCGAGTCACCAGCGGAGGCTCCCACGAGAGCAATCGTGGCGGTCCCCACGGCGACGAGCAACGGAGAGAAGATCAGAAGGATCTTCCTCTGCGATGACGAGATCGGTCGCGTGAAGAAGAGCCCGACCGCAAGCAAGACTACCACGTCAACACCAAGCGAGACCGTATAGGAGAGCCGCGCCAATGCGACCGGAGACTCTGCTGTCGGGAAGAGCAGCGTGCTGGAGGACGTGAGCCAGATCCAGGTCATGATGAAGCTGAGCCCAAGGTACCTGATCGGCATCCACCACTTGGGACCGACAGAGTCCGGCACCACCGGCACCTCGTCTGGTGTTTGACTCGGAGTCATTGTCTCCCTGGCTGGTATCGATACGGCCAGATCCTGGCACACGCGGAGGGCAGGTCCGCGCAGGGCTACTCGCTCGACACAGTCTGACACAACAAGCTCACGCGCGTGCCGATTTTCGAGTGTCGATCACAACCCACCCATCGACGCCTTGTATGTTGCTGCCAGCCTCTCTCGTCGTCCATCATGGCATTCCCAACTCCACGATCCGTGCACTGACCTGCCCGTCGTCCCCCACCTCGAGGATCCCCACACTGGTGCTCGGCATCCTTCGGCGCTGTGTTGCCGATCCCGGGTTCACCGCAAGCACATGGTCGCGGCGACCCACCACCGGGATGTGCGAGTGTCCGTACACCACCACATCGACATCGACGGGCGCCGAGCCGAGATCCGCAAGGTTGTGGATCGCCAGCACCCTCACTCCCGCAAGCCGCATGCGCGCAACGCCCTCAAGCAGCCAGCCGGGGATTGCGCGGTCGCAGTTGCCGAGAACCGCCGTGACCGGCGCGATGGTCGAGAGCTCCCAGAGCACGTCGGCGCGCCCGATGTCACCGGCGTGGATGATAGCGGCCACGTTCTCGGCGCGAAACACCTGCAGCACTCGCGGGTCGAGGTAGCCGTGCGTGTCCGAGATCAACCCCGCGCGTATCACTGGCCATCACCTCCATCGCGAGCAAGCGCGTGCGATCGCTACATCGCTTCCTTCGAAGTCTCCCCCAGCGCCTTGTCGATCTGCTTGCGCAGGACGTCGGGCAGCCCGGGGATGTCGATGTTGACGAACCCGCGTGTGATCATCGAGACCGCCTCGTCTTTGGGCACACCACGCGTCATCAGATAGTAGATCTCCTCGGCGGCGATGGGCGAGATGGCGGCTTCGTGCGAGAGTTCGGCTCCGGGGGCGCCAACGCTTGCGAGGTCCGGGATCGCCCACTGCGTGGACTCAGGCGACTGGACGATGCCTCGGCAGTCCAAGTGAGCCTTGCAGTCGTTGGTCCGGCCGATGAGTCGACCGCGTGAGTACACGGTCGAGCGATCCATCGACACGGTGCGCGCCACAGCCTCGCTGCGGGACCCCTCGCCGATGAGCTGCGCCTCGCTGCCGAGGTCGATGATCGAGTCCTTCAGCCCATAGACGATCGAGTTGAAGATCGCGGTCGAACGCTCCCCCACCAACTTCGCAACGGGGAACGCTTGGATCGACTTCACAGGCTTCAGGAGTACGTAGTTGTTGATGTAGACGCCATCGTCTTCCACGATCACGCCGGTGCGCGGGCGGACGGTGAAGTCCTCGGCCCAGTTGTGCACCATCGTGAAGGTGAGCTTGGCGCCCTTGCCCACGTAGAACTCGGAGATGCCAGCGTGCAGGCCCTCCTTCACGTTATGCGTGATGTTGCAGCCCGTGATGACGTTGGCCTCGGCGCCATCCTCGAGGATGATCACGTTGTGAACGTTCTGGCTGACGTTGCTCTCGCTGACGAGCAGGCACGCCTGAATCGGCTTCTCGACCTTGCGGCCGGCCTTGACCCGGATGAAGTAGCCCTCCGTCTGGTGCAGCGCGACGAGCGCCGTGTACTTGTCCTTGCCCGGGTCGACCGCGCGCCACCAGTACTTCTCGAGCAGCTCGGGGCCGTAGAGCTGCAGGGCCTCCTCGGTGCCCATGATCTCGATGGCGTCGTCGAACGCTTTCTCGACGCGCTCGTAGATCGCCGTGCGGTCGCGCTGGAAGTACGAAGCCGAGCGCTCACTTTCATCGGTGACGAAGCCGCTCATGATCACGGTCTCTCGGATCTGCTTGTCGAGCGACGCGAGCGAATCAACCTTGTCCTGCTCGGAAACGGTCGTGAAGCGGGTTATGTCGATGTCCGGCCCAAGGGCGGCGGGTTTGTCGATCGCAGCCGTGGCTGCCGCGCGTATCTCTTCGAGACGCCCTTCGGCGCCTGTCATCAGCTCGTCTGCATGCATGCCGCACACCCCGCACACTTCTCGTAGCCGTTCTGTTCGATCTCTTCAATCAGGTCGAATGGGTTGCCGTGGCAGGCAAGCCGGCCATCGAACAGGATGTGCCCCACATCGGGGTTCACGAACTGCAGGATGTGCCCCGTGTGCGTGATGATGAGGCCAGAGCGCTTCTTCTCGGCGACGCGGCCGCTCTTGAGCAACCGATTGATCGCCCCGCCCACGACGGCGATGTTGTCGAGGTCGACGCCGCTCTCCGGCTCGTCGAACAGCGCGAGGTCGGGCGACTGTGCGAGGATCTGCGCCATTTCGGAGCGTTTCGCCTCGCCTCCCGAGAACCCCATGTTCACGTCTCGGCCGAGCATATGGCCAAGGTTCAGGTCCTGATCGAGTTCGGCGACGTCTGCATCCGTGATCTTGCCGTGCGAGGCAACCTCGATCAACTGGCGCAGCTTCACGCCACGCACGGCGGGCGGCCGCTGAAACGCGATCCCGATGCCGAGGCGCGCGCGTTCGTCGATCTCCAGCTCCGCGAGGTCGACGCCCTTGAAGAGGATGCGGCCTTCGCTGATCCGATAGCCCGGCAGGCCGACGATGGTGTTGAGCAGCGTGCTCTTGCCGCCACCATTGGGGCCGAGCAGCACGTGCGTCTCGCCCTCGCGGATGACGAGATCCACACCACGCAGGATCTCACGCTCCCCCACCCACACGTGCAGGTTCTCTATTTGCAGCAACGGTGCCGGTCGTTCAGCGGTCATGGGTCACCTCGGTCGTAAGCGGGCATTTCTAGTCGGCCGTAGAACTCGGCCCTAAAGTCCCAGCGCTTTCTTCAGCGAGGGCACTCGGCGGCGCGACACCGGAATCTGCGTGCGCGCTTCATCGGCCAGTGTAAGCACGAGCGTACCCCCGTAGAGCGGGGCAACCTCTTTGACGCGGGCGAGATTCACAAGATAGCGGCGATGGATCCGGAAGAATCCCGCCGAGTCGAGCTTGGCCTCGAGCTGTGCCAGCGACAACGTCGAAAGGAACCTGTCGCTCGTCGTGTGAAGGTAGCTGTAGTCGTCCTTCGCCATGACGTAGAGGATCTCGTCGACGCTGATCAGCAGCTTCCTGCCCGCTTTCTCCACAGGAATCCGCTCGACCTTGGCTGACGCGGGTTCGAGTGCCGGAGCTAGACGTGCGATCGCCTGCTTCAGGCGGCTGAGCTCGACCGGTTTCATGAGGTAGTCGGTCGCGTTGACCTCGAATGCCTTCACGGCGTGCTCACTATGGGCGGTGACAAACACCACCGCGGGCGGTTTTGAGAGTCCTGAAAGCGCGGCCGCCAGTTGCACGCCAGTCAAACCGGGCATCTGGATATCGAGGAAGAGTACGTCGTAGGGGATCGCCTTGATGAGCTGGAGCGCCTCGACCGCGTTGCCTGCCTCGCCCACAACCTCCACTCCGCCTGCTTCGCTCAGGAGGAAACGAAGCTCGGAGCGGGCCGGGGCCTCGTCGTCTATGACCAGTGCTTTAAGCATTGCTGCCTCCATCGCCGACATGAGCGAGCACGAGTGAAACAGTGGCGCCTGCACCCTCAGTGCTTTCGATCGTGACTCCGGAGCCGGGACCGAAGTGCCCCTTAAGTCTATCGTCAACATTCTTGAGCGCAATCCCGAGTCCCCGCCCGTACCCGGACTCAAGCACATGGGGCAGACTAGCCGCCGAGATCCCCACGCCATTGTCGGCGATATCGATATACACGCTGCCGTCCTCACACGCACGTGATGACATGCGGATGGTGAGCACTCCAGTCGGCCGCATCCCATGCGCGACCGAGTTCTCAACGACGGGCTGCACAATGAAGGCCGGGACGAGAAGCTGGCGGTGCTCGGGCGCAATCGCCTGCTCGACTTCGATCCGCTCGCCAAAACGCGCCTGCTCGAAGGTGAGGTAGCGAAGCGTCTGCTCCAGCTCGGTCTCCAGCGGAATCAGTTCTTCGCCAGACTCAAGAGTCCGCCGGTAGAAGGCCGCGAACTCCCTCAGCAGCACCCTGGCTCGAGTTGGGTCCGTGCGAATCAGAGACGCGATCGTGTTGATCGTGTTGAAGAGGAAGTGCGGGTTGATTTGCGCCTGCAGCGCTTTGAGCTCCATGCGGGTCGCAAGCTCTGTCTGACGCTCAAGTTCAGAAAGCTCAAGCTGGGTCGAAAGCGTATCCGCGAGACCCTCGGCCATGGCGATCTGCGTCTCGTTGAGCAGGCTGGGCGTCGTGTAGTAGAACTTGAGGGTGCCGACCGGCATACCGCGCATCATGAGCGGAACCACGATCGCCGCGTTGAGATGACAGTCCTCTCTCGGACAGCCGATCTCCTCCTTGGTCGCGAGGATGCGGATCTCACCGGTCTCGAGCGACTCGCGCGTGCCGCGGGTGATGATCGGCCCGCCAACCGAATGGTGATCCTCCCCGATCCCCGCGAACCCGAGCACGTCCGCCATGTTGGTGATGGCCACGGCGGCGGCGCTTGTCTCGGCGAGCACGATTCCGCACACGGCCTGTGCGCTTTCCGGAGTCAGCCCGCGGCGCATGTACGACAGCGCTTCGTTGGCAACCCGCATCATCTTGTGCGACTGCAGTGCCCGAACGTGATCGGGGCGCGAGGCGAATCTCGAGACGACCAGCACCACAGCCGAGACGACGATGCCCGTAAGCCCCAGGATGGGAACCCACCGCGCGACGTCCACCGTGACGATTCCCACGTACGTGATAGCCGAGAACACAACGATGGCGGCGACCACAAGGATGTCGACAAGCGAGCTGCGGTTGTCGTTCAACTGCTCTCCTCTTTGAGTCACGCGTCACAGACTGCCAGTGCATAGCGCTCGTCGAGCTCGCCGAGCCCTGCGCCGACATAGAGCGACCGCGATGCCACGTTTTCTTCCTGCGTACACAGCGTGAGCGTCGCCGCGCCGAGATGCGCGGCCCACGCGGCGGTTTCGGCAAGGAGTGCCCGGCCGAGTCCGCGGCGTCTGGCGCTTGGCGCCGTGCACAGCCTGCCGAGCGATACCGAACCCCGCATGGCAGTGGCCAGAGTATAGCCGATGAGTTCGCCTTCGGCGGTCTCGGCGACCATAAGACGCTCGCGGCGGGTCAACACGACAAGGTCGTCCTCGGAGTAGCGCCAGAACTCGTCGAAGCAGTCTGCGTCGATCTGCGCCAGAGCCGCGAGATCCGAGAAGGTTCCGTGACGCAGCCGGACTCCCGAGGGGAGACCAGCAGGGCAGATCACACGCGGTGAGCCTTGGATCGCGACGAGACGGTTGGCGACCTGCATCCCGGCCCGCACGTACCCGTCCAGAAACGGCTCCGGCAACAGCGGCGATAGCGCGCGGTCGAAGCCGCGCGAACGCGCGACCTCACGGGCGTCGGCGACAAAGGCCGGCACATGGCGATCGGAGCACCACGCGGAGCGGATCGCGAGGACGTTACTGTGCTCCCGCCACCTGCCGAGAATGGCCGCCTCTCCGCGCGAAGTCACTCGCACCCGCCAGGGAGCCTCGGCCTGATACGCGTGCAGCTCGCCGATGGAGCCCATCAGCTGGGCCGCGTCCACGACCGGCCAGAGGCGCGCGCACTCCTCGGCGGTCGCAGCCCGGGGATTCGCGCTCATCGCAGGAACCCGGCGAGCTCGCTCGCGCCCAGCCACACGCCGACCAGCACCAGTAGGGCGGCAAAAGCGATCTTGACGCTGCGATCGCTCGCGCCCAAGGTGATCCGCGCGCCCAGCCACGCCCCGGGAACCACACCGAGCGCAAGCGAAAGCGCGATCGCCCAATCGATGTGACCCAGCAGCGCGTGAGTGATCGTGCCGGGAATCGCGAGAATCGAGATCGCAAGCAGCGAAGTCCCTATCGCACGCTTGATGTCGAAATGGAGCCACCGGGTGAGCAGCGGCACCAGCACGAAACCACCGCCAAGGCCGAGGAAGCCGGAGTAGAAGCCCGTCAACGCACCGACGGCCAGCAGCGAGCCCCACGCCGGACGGGATTGGGGCGCCTGCGGCGCTCCCTCCGGCGGCGAACTCACGGCTGCGAATGCCTCGGCCTCCTCGCCACCCTCAAGCCCGAGGCGAGGTGGACGCACAAGAGAGACGATCACATCGGCAGCGACATAGAGGATGAGCATCGCCGTCGCGATAAGGACGACCTCGCCCCCGACAAAACGAGTGGCATAGGCGCTAGCCACCGCCACCAGCGAACCAGCCAGTCCGCACGCGACTGCCGTGCGAACGTCGATGATTCCTCGGCGGTAGTAGTTGTAGGCACCCGTCAGCGCGCTTGGAAGGATGACAGGGAGCGGAGTGCCCACAGCAATCAGCGCCGGCGCGCCCAAGATCAGACGAATCGCCGGTGTGGTGACTATGCCGCCCCCGATGCCAAACGCGCCCGAGAGCACCCCCGATACGAATCCGATCCCGAGGGTGATGGCGGTTTGGCGCATACGTCGCCTAAGTCGGCACGACGGGGAATCTCCCCGTGATCGCAGTGCGGTCTACTCGGCGCTCACCACTGAAGAGCGACTTCAGAGCGATGTCGTCCCACAGACCCGCCATCAGAATCGGCCAGCGACGCTGGAACTCAAAGTAGTTCTGGCAATTCTCCTGCGCATACTTGCCCGCGTTGGGTGCCACGCGCAAGCCTGCGTTGAAGTAGTCGCGGCCGCCGCGGAGCACCCGCAAGAACGCCGTCAGTGTGGCTCGCCGACCGATGGAAGAATGGATGAAGTCACCAGGATAAGGCGACAGGGAGCGAGCAGTGACTTGACGCAGGTCGACCTGGGACTTCGCGAACTCGATCTTGCGCTGTTCATAGATGAACCGGTAGACGTCTTGGGAGAACCTTACGGACTCGGAGACAGGTTCGGGCGGCATGTGCACGACAGACCATTCGTTGTCCAGATACACCCCGCCGCCGTGCATCCGGGCATTGATGACGTAGTCGGCGTCCTCGCCGCGCAAGACCCAAGGATCGAACGACACGCTCACAAACATGTCCCTGTGCAGTGCAAGGCAACCGCCGAAGGCAAGCGTCGCGTGTTGGATGCGCGGAGACCGCATCATGACAGCCATCGTCTCGTTGAACGCGTCGCGCTGACGCCAGAACATGTCCGACCAATGCGTCTCGCCGACCTGCTGCCAACGGCCGTTGGTGTCCGTATAGAATCCCGACTTCGCCAACAGCGCCCGCCCATCGTCGAAGCGCGCGCCCAGACCGTACATTGCCTTCTTCAGAAAGTCCGGCGAAGTCACGACTTCATCGTCGTCCAAGAACACCACAGCCTCATAGCCCAGTACCGCGGCGGCCATGAGCCCGACGTTGCGCACCGCGCCGTATCCGCGCAGTCTGACGCCGTCGATCATGTCGGCGAACTCAAGCTGCTCAAGGCGCCTGTGCAGGCTGCCCAGCTCGGCGGGGCCGAAGACGAACGCGTTGATGTCAGGGAAGTCGTCGACGATCTCACGAACACGGTCCTCGGCGCGATGCTCGATGGTTTCGTCGGTTGCTGCTGCGATGATCAGAACCCTGCCGAGCCCCTCGACCTGCTCGAGGGAGCGCAGACAGTCGCCCAGCGTGCTCTCGGCATCGATCGGGGTGGGGTGATCGTATACTGAGGTGAGATCGTCCAGCGCAGCCGTATGGGAGCGCCCACGCTTTGACTTGGGCCGTGTCCAGAACGTCGGGATGATGATGAGTGGTTCCACGGTTGCAGGATCTCCCTTGTCGGCGGGCCATGCACAACACCAAGCGTTCAGACCCCGTACATAATAGCGCTCAGGAGCGAAGCATTGTGTAACGGAGTCTGTGCGGATTCTATGTGCACTTGCCGATCTTCAAAGCGAGATCCGTGCCGCACGTCGAGCACGCGCCGCTGTCATCGACCGCCCCGATGCTCGTCCGGTATCCGCGACGTTGCACGGCTACCACGCCACACGTGGGACACACGGTGTCCTCGCCTCCCGGCTCGTCCACATTGCCCAGATAGACGTAGCGCAACCCCTTCTCGGCACCGATTTCGCGGGCGCGCCGGAGCGTGGCGATAGGCGTCATCGGCAGATCGGCGAACTCGAGGTACGGCACGAAGCGGGTCACGTGCCATGGGGTGTCAACGCCGAGCTCGGTTGCGATCCACTCGGCGATCGCGGCCAGTTCAGCGTCAGTGTCGTTGATGGTTGGGATGATGTTTGTCACGCACTCGACGTGCATTCCGTGCGTATGCTTCGCGCGCACCGCCTGCTCGCGCACCGCCTGGGCATGTGGAATGTGGCAGATGCGTTTGAAGACCTCTTCCGAGAACCCCTTGATGTCCACGCGCCACACGTCGATAACCTCGGCGAAGAGATCGAGCCCTGCCGAGGTGACGTAGCCGTTGGTGACCATGATGGTGAAAAGGCCGTGCCGGTGAGCAAGCCGCGCCGCATCCAGCACCCACTCGAGCCAGATCACCGGCTCGTTGTAGGTGAACGCCACGCCCTCGGCCCCGGCGTCGAGAGCCATGCGCACAGCCTCGGCGGGCTCCACGTGACGCAGCGCCACCGTGCCGTCATCTCCCTTGGGACGCGAGATCTGCCAGTTCTGGCAGTGGCCGCACCGCATGGTGCACCCCACCGAGCCAAACGACATCACATGCGTCCCCGGGCGGTAGTGGAAGACCGGTTTCTTCTCCACGGGGTCAAGCGCAATCGAACTCATGAGCCCATAGGTGAGCGCCCGCAGCGTGCCACCCACAACCCCGCGCGCTCCGCACACGCCGCGCGCGCCCTCGGCGATGAGACACGCATGCGGGCACAAGCCGCAACGGACGCGATCGCCTTCCGTCGTGCCGAGCAAAGCGTCATGCATGGCCGGCCCCTCCGAAAATGAGCGCCGAGAATCCCTGCCTGGGGGAGTATTCCCACCTAGCGGTGTGTCAGCCCAGCGCGATCTCCACGCGGTTGCGGCCGCCGTGCTTCGCGCGGTAGAGCGCGGTGTCGGCTGCGGCGATGAGGTCGCGTGCCGTTGCGTGCACTTCGCCGAGCGCCGCCACGCCGAAGGAACTCGTGACGCGCACCCGCCGCTCATCCCCTACGTCGATCTGCTGCCCACTGAGCGCCGCGCGCAGCTTCTCGGCCACGGCCCAAGCGTCGGTCTTCGTGGTATCGGGCAGGAGGATCGCGAACTCGTCGCCGCCATAGCGCGAAGCGATATCGCTTACGCGCAGTTCGGCCCGCAGCAGCACGCCAAACTGATCGAGCACCGCATCACCAGCCAGATGTCCATAGCCGTCGTTGATGCCCTTGAAACCATCGAGGTCGCCCATGATCAGCGAGAGCGGGCTTCCGTATCGCTCGGCACGCGCGACCTCCTCGGCGAGGCGCTCGTCGAAGAGCCGACGGTTACCCAAGCCGGTCAAAGGATCGGACAGGGCGTTTTGCGTGAGTTCCGCGCGATCCTTGTCCATCAACTTGCGTTGCGCAGGAAAGCACAACTCCCAACTGGAGACGCCGAGACAGACTGCGGCGGCGTGCTCGACGCATGTGTCGTAGCCGCACGCACCACAGTCGATGTCTGCGAACCCAATCGCCGCGAGCGTGTCGTCGATCTGCTCCGGCGAGAGCGTGCGGCTCGATGATGCCGGACATGCCGAGAACACGCGCGCCAACTCGACCTCCGGCAACGCTCCCAGAAGCTCACGGCTGTCCACGACGGATCGCGGCTGGCTTTCGCGCTCTGCGACGACGATGCTGCGCTTCGCATGAACCGACAATGCCGGGTTGGTCGCAGGACCATCGATGCAGCCGTCACAGCAAAGCATGTCCACCATGCCGGGAGCCACATCGCCGCGCTCGATCTCGGCCAACAGGTCATCAATGTCTTTGAGGCCGCGCACTACCACGAGGTCGCCGGAGCCGTACGTGCCGCTCGCAGCGAACGCCTGCCGAGGGAAGCCGTCGGTAAGCGATATCTCCTTGGGAGACTGCGGCCGCCAGATCGACGACGTTTCAGGTTCACGCTCGGGCAGCGAAACACCGTCCAGCATCCGAAGGAGCTCATCGAAGCCGATGGCCGCGTCGATTGCATCCGCAAACTCATTCCTGCGAGCCTCGTCCTTTCGGGCCCAGCACGGCGCGACATAGACGACGGCTGTTCCTTGCGGATAGAGCGCCTTGACGAGCCGGGCGTGCGCGACGTACGGAGACACGATCGGCACGAGCGCGCCTACCAGCCCTGGGTGAAACTGCTGCACCCAGGAGACCGCTACCGCGCACGTCGACCGCAGCTGCACGTCGGACTCTGCGCGCTGCGTCATGGCCCTCTCGTACGCTGCCGCCACCAGCTCTTCGCCAAGGACGGTAGTCTCGATCGCCGAGAAGCCCAGATCGAGAAGCTCCAGCTCCACCGACTCGGGAGTGCGCGGATAGAGCGCCGCGATGTACTCGGAGGCAAGCATCGCCACAACCGGCACCCCGCTCGCAAGTAGGTCGCATACCTGCGGCACATCGTCGCGCACAATGTAGTTGCCGGAACTGCAACCGGTGACGCACATGCCGCATTTCACGCACAGCAACTCGTCTATCTCGGCGACGCCGCCCACAACGTGGATCGCGTGTGCGGGACACCACCGGACGCATCCCCAGCAATGGGGGCATTCGGAGAGCGAATGGCGGATCAGCGGCTCTGGCTGCGTGCTTGGTGCATCGAAGCCACCATCGGTACTAGGTTCTACTAGCGACACGCAACCCCCCTCTTCATCTCAGTGCCTCCAAGCGGGCCCTCTGAGCACTTCCCCAAGCCCGAGACGCCTCAGCCCCGTCAGTAGCGGCAGGCCGAGACCGTAGACGACGATGGCCTCGCCAATGGCGATTGTCACCACGCCAAACAGGTACATCGCCAACCACTTGCCTTCGAAGTTTAACTCCAACAGGGGAATCTTGTAGAGTCCGAGTCCCTTGACCAGCAACGGCAGGTACGCCGGAACGATCAGAGCGTTGGCGAGCACCGGCCCCAGCAGGGCGAGACGTGGGCGGTCGCGGAATCTCCACGTCCACATCGCCCCCAGAAGTGTGCCGAGCGACCCGAACACCACGTCGAGCAAGGCGAGCGGATTCCCGCTCGACGCAAACGTGAACAAGTTGGCGGCCACCGACCCAAGCGCCAGGCCCGGAATAGCGGCCGGCGTGAGGCACGCCACCACCGTGACCGCCTCGCTCAGGCGCAGCTGTATCGGCCCCCATCCCAGGAAGCCGAGAAACTGGACGGTGAGCAAAGTCAGGGCACCATACACGGCGGCAATCATCCCCGCCTGTGCGATGCTGCGAGTTCTGGTCACGTATAAATCCCTTTAGTGGCCGAGCAAAGCCTCGGCGATCTGGACGGCGTTCAGCGCAGCACCCTTGCGGATCTGGTCGGCGACGACCCACATCGAGAGACCGTGGGACACCGTCGGGTCGACGCGGAGGCGACCGACGTAGGTGTCGTCGGTGCGCTCGAGCAACGCGGGCATCGGGTAGGTCTTGGTCGCAGGATCGTCGAGCACCGTGATCCCGGAAGCGCTCTCAAGCGCCGCGCGGGCGGCTTCAAGCGTGACCGGACCGTCGAACTCAACGTTGACCGACTCGGAGTGGCAGCGCAGTACCGGCACGCGCACGCATGTGGCAGCGACTTCGATGCTCGGCGCGTGCATGATCTTCTTGGTCTCGACGACCATCTTCCATTCCTCTTTGGTCGAGCCGTCCTCGAGGAACACATCGATGTGCGGGATGCAGTTGAAAGCGATCCTGTGCGCAAACTGGTCAACAACCAACTCGCGACCCTCGAGGAAGTCGCCGGTCTGTGAGTACAGCTCGTCCATCGCCGCCTGGCCCGCGCCGGAGGCAGCCTGGTAGGTCGACACGACGACGCGCTTGATCGGCGAGATATCGTGCAGCGGCTTCAGGGCCACCACCATCTGGATGGTCGAGCAGTTCGGATTCGCGATCACGCCGGAGTGCCACGCAAGGTCTTCCGGATTGACCTCCGGGACCACCAGCGGCACGTCAGCCTCCATGCGAAACGCCGAGGAGTTGTCGATCATGATGCAGCCGGCGTCCACAACCGCCTGCCGCATCGCCTTGCTCACGCCCGCCCCCGCCGAGAACAGCGCGATATCGACGCCTGCAAACGACTCCGACGTCATCTCCTCGACGACGAGCTCACCACCTGCGTACGGGATCATCCTGCCGGCCGAGCGCGCGGAAGCAAGCGCGATCACGCGCGATGCGGGGAAGTTGCGGCCCTCAAGCGTCAGCAGCATCTCACGGCCCACAGCGCCGGTAGCGCCGGCGACGGCGACGACGGGGTTCTCGGGAAGGATCTTGGCCCACGCCATTTACTTCGCACCTCCGCAGCAGGAGCCGGACCCACACCCGCAGCCGGGGGCGGCCTCGACGCTGACTTCATCTTCGCCCAACCCGAACGCCTTGTGCAGCGCGCGCACGGCCTCTCCGACTTCATTCGCCGAGATCACGCAGCTGATGCGGATCGGCGACGTTGAGATCATGTACAGATTCACACCCGCCTCGGCAAGCGCCGAGAACATCGAGGCCGCGACGCCGGGATGCGTCTTCATGCCCGCGCCGACTAGGGACACCTTTGCGATCGACTCGTCGACCGAGTAGTCGCGTGCGCCGAGCTCCGCGACAACCTCGCCGACGGCGCGCTTGGTGCGGATCAGGTCGTCCTTGGGCACGGTGAAGGAGATGTCGGTCGTACCCGCCTCCGAGACGTTTTGGATGATCATGTCGACGTTGATGTTCTCCGCCGCCATGCGCGTGAAGACCTTCGCGGCAACACCGGGGGTGTCGGGCACGTCTCGGAGGGTGATTTTCGCTTCCGAGATGTCGTGGGTGACTCCTGAGATGATCGCCTGTTCCATGGTTTCGTCGGCCTCCTTGACGATGGTGCCGGGGTTGTCGTTGAAGCTTGAACGGCAGTGGATGACCACGCCGTGGTTTCTCGCGAACTCGACGCTGCGCATCTGGAGGACGCCGGCGCCGCTGGCGGCCATCTCCAGCATCTCCTCATACGACAGCGCGTCTATCTTGCGGGCGTCGGGAACCACCCGCGGATCGGCGGTATAGACGCCGTCGACATCGGTGTAGATCTCGCAGACGTCGGCGCCGATGCCTGCCGCCACGGCGACCGCGGTCGTGTCCGAGCCGCCACGGCCTAGCGTGGTGATGGTGCCATCCGGCGTCGTACCCTGGAAGCCGGCGACGATCACGATCTTGCCCTCGGCGAGCGCGGCCTTGACGCGGTCGGCGCGCACCTCGGTGATCTTGGCTTTCGTGTGCACGAGGTCGGTCATGATGCCCACCTGCGCACCGGTGAACGACACCGCGTCGTGCCCCTCGGCGATGATCGCCATCGCAAGAAGCGAGCACGAGACCTGCTCGCCGGTGGAGAGCAGCATGTCCATCTCGCGATCGGGCGGATCCGTTGATATCTCGCGCGCGAGTGTCACGAGTTCGTCGGTCACATGCCCCATCGCCGAGACGACCGCGACCACGTCGTTACCCGCAAGTCTGCGCGCGATCAGGCGGCGCGCCACCGCGCGGATTCGATCGGTACTGCCGACGGAGGTCCCGCCGAACTTCGCTACGACCAGTGCCATAAGCCTTGCCCCTCGTGTGATGCGTGCCGACACGCCACGACGGCGTCGCCGGAATCTGCCGGGATCTCGACCAGTCTAAAGGGAAGCGCCCCGGCTCGCCACCGTCCCGGAGAAACTCGCACGTTGCGCGACCGCAGTATTACGGGACGGCACCATGGGTCGTGCGTCTGCCGCCGCCGGCGCACTACACGGTATACTTGCTCGGCATGCTTTCAGCGGCCAGTTCGAGCGTGGCCGACACGAACGTTCACTTGGATTCGAAAGGCAGACGCACACGATGACCCAGGGCGCCGTCGTACGCCGATCGAAGGCAGAGCTTTTGGCTCTCGGCGCCTTTGCGGCCCTGTGCGTGCTGGTGCCCCTCGTTCCCGGCCGAGTGATGCTGGGGCCCATCCCGCTCGATGCCGTAACGTTGTCGGCGCCTCTGGTGCTTGCGTTGTCGATCCCGTTTCTGCGTCGCCTTGGAGCCAACCGAATCCCCTTCTCCCCGCTTGAGTTGCCTGCGCTCGTCTTCCTCGGCATCACACTGATCAGCGTCGTGTTCTCGGAAGGCGTGCTGAGTTCGGCGCTCACGTGGACCCGCTACGCCACTTACATCCTGCTGCTGGTGGTCGCATCGGCAGTGGCCATGAGGCCCGAGAACCGCCGGCTTCTCACGTGGACCGTCGCGCTCACCAGCCTCGCGACCGTCGCGCAGGCGGCGTATCAGTTCGCGCGCCCCGACGCGCTGGCGAAGTCGTTCGCATTCTCCGCCGAAGTCGGAGCCCGCGTAACGGGGTCGTTCGGCAACCCGAACTCCTACTCCGAGTACCTCGTGCTTGCGTTCGCTCTGACCCTGTCGCTCGCGCTTGCCGAGAAGGACTGGCGGCGCTGGAGCGCCGTGGCGATCCTGCTGGCCCAGTCCTGTGCGCTCGTGCTCACGTACACTCGGGGCAGCTGGCTCGCTCTTGGTCTGGGCGTTCTCGTCGCCGCGCTCATGATCGACTGGCGTCTCGCCGGCGCATTCGTCCTGGCCGGCGGCGGGCTTCTGTCGATCGTGCCCGGCGCTATGCAGCGTCTGACGTCGATCTTCGCCTCCGAAGGCGGCGCATCGGTACGTCTCCCGCTGTGGAACCTGGCGGTTGAGATGTTCCGGCTCCACCCGTGGACCGGCGTTGGGCTGGGCGGCTATGTGACCGCGCTCATGGCGCAGATCAAGGCAACGCCGTCGATGCTCCCCGCCGGCGTGACCCCGATGAACGCGCACAACTCCTTCTTGACCCTCGCCGCCGAGACGGGCATCTTCGGTATCGCCGCATTTGTCTGGTTCGTGGTCTGCACGGTCCGCAGCTGCTTCACCTACGCAAAGAAGCTGGTCCGGGGCTCGGCGGCATGGCTGATCAATGCGGCGCTGAGTGTGGGGGTCATCGGCTACACAGCCAACGCCCTCACCGACAACTCCTTCCAGAACCCGCGGGCCGCCGTGTTCTACTGGCTGCTTCTCGGCTTGATGTGCGCCAACGCCGCGCAGGCTGACGGCGGCGAGACGCAAGGCGCAACCGGGGCGTGGCCGGCTTTCAGAGCGAAGGTAGCGCGGGTCCTGCTCGGCCGCGGGGCCGAGGGCGCGGCAGACCTCGAGCCGTGGGGAGAGCGCCGATGAGCCGAGAGCGCGTCGTTCGCTCGAAAGCCGAGTGGGCCCTCATGGCCGCGCTCGTGCTGCTGGTCGCGGTCGCTCCTCTCATCGCAGACCTCCGCGTCAAGATCGGTTCCGTTCCGGTCGAGCCGGTGATCCTGGCGATGGCGGTCGCAATCGTCGCAGCGATTCCTTTCCTGCGACGTCTGGGTGCAAGCCGCCTCCCGTCAAACCCCATCGAGATCCCTGCACTGGCCTTCATCGGCTTCTCGGCGCTCACGGTGCTCTTCTCGTCGTCGATCGCTTCCTCCGCGCTGACTTGGGTCCGCTACGCGATGTACATCGTCGTGGCGCTGGTCGTGGCCGCCGCGTGCGTGCGTGCCGAGAACCGCCGGCTGCTCTCCTGGGCGTTCATGGCCGCCGGCGTCGTCACAATGGGCGTGGCGGCCTGGCAGCTGCTTGTGCCGACGGCAGCCTCGATGCAGTTCGCCGTCGATGCCGAGGCCAAGGTTCGCGTCTACTCCCTGTTCCACAACCCAAACCCCTACTCCGAGTATCTGATGTTCTACATCGCAGTAGCGCTCGTGCTGGCCATGAAGGAGCGCGGCGCACTCAGATACCTTGCGGGTGCGCTGCTTGCATGCGGCACTGTGACGCTGTTCTTCACCTATACGCGCGGAAGCTGGCTCGGGCTCGCAGTGGGCGCAGTGATCGGCCTCTCGATGATCAGCTTCAGAACGCTGATCGGCTTCGCTGTGAGCGGCGGCGTACTGCTGCTTGCGGTTCCCGGAGCGTTGCAGCGCCTCGTGACAGGGCTGACCGTCAACGACTCGACAGATACGCGCCTGGGCCTTTGGAACCTTGCGGTCCACATGATTCAGACACACCCCATCACCGGAGTGGGGCTGGGACGCTACGACGAAGTCACCAAGCTGGTGCTGCTGGCTATCCCGTCACTGGGCATCGGCCTCGATGCGATCACGCCGCACAACTCGTACCTGCTGCTCGCCGCCGAGACCGGGGTTCTCGGCGGCCTGCTCTATGCGTGGCTGATCTGGCGTGTGTGCCGCATGGGGCTGGCCTACGGCAGGATCGCCTCAGCGGACCGTCACGTGCGAAACGAGGTCGCGGGCTACACGATCGCCATCGTTGGCTTCGCGTTCGCCGCGCTCACGAACAACACGTTTCAGAACCCTCCCGCGGTCATCTTCTTCTGGGTGCTGCTGGGCATGCAGATGGGCACCGTGTACCGGCTGCTCGCCGTGAGAGTTCCTGAGGCGGATGCTCAAATCGGCGCCAAAGCAGAAAGAGTGAAGGGCGCATGGCTTCGCTCCCTCGGCGAAACATGGCGTCGAAGCCCGTTGTTCGCCATGCCGAGAACCGGCGGGCGCCTGTTGGCCTCGAGCCGTCTAGGTAGAACCGTTCTTGGGCCGGGCGCGACAGATGTTCCGGACCTCGCGGATTGGGATGCCCGCTAACTCTCCCGGCACTGCACCCTTGCAGATCACTCCCGATGGTATTACGATATATCGCGTTATACTTCCGACATGATCCGAGGCCTCTATGTTTGACTGCGAACACTCGGGCAAGCCACAGCCGAGATTCCACCCTCCCTTCCCTCCGCCGTGGGGTGCCAACCTTGGACCATTGGGAGGCAACCCACGCGCGAGACGTGGCGACGTTCAGACCGCCATCCTCGGCCTCATTGCCGAGAAGCCCATGCATGGCTACCAGATCCTCCAAGAACTCGCCGAGAGAAGTGGCGGCGTTTGGAAACCGAGCCCCGGCTCGGTCTACCCCACATTGCAGCTGCTCGAAGATCAGGGTCTGCTCACCAGCGAACAGGCCGGCGGCAAGCGTGTGTTCTCCCTGACCGATGAGGGCCGCGCGAAAGTCGCCGAGCAAAGCGGCGAAGCGCCGTGGGATGAGTTCGCCTCGGAGATCGAGCGCCTCTCTCCCTCCCGCGAAGCTATCACGGGACTGATGGTCGCCACGTCTCAGGTGCTGCACGCCGGCTCACCCGAGCAGGTCCGCAAGATGGTCGAGGTTCTCGGCGAGACACGAAAGAGTATCTATCGGATCTTGGCCGAGGACGAATAGCTCTTTTGGGGGATGGTTCGTCAAGCAAGGGACCGCGCGAAGCGGCCCGGAGAGGGATGAAGAAGCATATGCTCAAACTCCTGATTAGGTACCTTAAGCCCTATTGGAAGGCTCTGATTCTCGTGGGGGTTCTCCAGTTGGGGCAGTCGGTCGCGAACCTGTATCTACCGCGGCTCAACGCCGACATCATCAATAATGGCGTCATGGCCGGTGATACGGACTACATCCTGCGCCGCGGCGGACTGATGCTGCTCGTAACGCTCATCCAGGCCGTCGGCACCGTGGTAGCCGTGTATTTCGGCTCGAGAACAGCGATGGCGTTCGGGCGCGATATGCGAAGCGCGCTGTTCCGCAAGGTGGAGAGTTTCTCCCAGAAGGAAGTCAATCTGTTTGGGACTGCCACGCTGATCACACGCAACACCAACGACATCCAGCAGATCCAGATGGTGATCGTGCTCATGCTCAACATGCTGATCGCAGCACCGATGATGGCGGTTGGTGGCGTGATCATGGCCTTGCGTGAGGACGTGCCGCTCTCGACGATCATCGTGGTGGTGGTTCCGCTGCTGGCGATCGTGGTCGGCACCATGCTAGTCAAGGCGCTTCCGCTGTTCCGCTCGATGCAGAAGAAGATCGATGAGGTCAACAAGGTCATGCGCGAGAAGCTCGCCGGAATCCGCGTCATCCGGGCGTTTGTCCGCACCGACTACGAGGCGCGTCGCTTTGATGTGGCGAACCTCGATCTCACGGACACCTCACTCAAGGTTAACCGCATCATGGCCGTGATGATGCCAACGTTGATGCTCATTTTCAATGTCTCCACGGTCGCCATCATGTGGTTCGGCGGCCTGCGGATCGACAGCGGCGCGATGCCAATCGGCAACCTCACCGCATTCCTGTCCTATGTCATGCAGATTCTCATGTCGGTCATGATGGCGACCATCATGTTCGTGATGATCCCACGCGCAGCCGCCTCAGCCGACCGCGTCCAAGAAGTGCTCCTGACCGAACCATCCGTGATCGATCCCATCACCCCCGCCGAGGAAACCGGATCCCGCGGCTACCTCGAATTCGACGACGTGAGGTTTGGCTACCCCGGCGCCGAGGACCTGGTGTTGCGAGGCATATCGTTCTCGGCGTCCCCGGGTGAGACCCTCGCGATCGTGGGCAGCACAGGCAGCGGCAAGACGACGCTCGTCAACCTGATCCCCCGCTTCTACGACGTCACAGGCGGCACAATCCGCGTTGACGGCGTAGACGTGCGCGACATGAACCGGGATCGACTGTGGGGCAAGATCGGCTTCATCCCCCAGAAAGCGTTCCTGTTCAGCGGCACCATCGGCAGCAATATCCGCTACGGCCAGCCCGACGCAACAGACGAGGAAGTCTGGCATGCCCTTGAAGTCGCTCAGGCCAAGACGTTCGTCACAGAGACCGAGGGCGAACTCGAAGCGCCGATCACCCAAGGCGGCACGAACGTATCTGGCGGACAGAGGCAGCGTCTGGCCATCGCTAGGGCGCTCGTCAAGAAGCCCGAGATCTACGTGTTTGACGACAGCTTCTCGGCGCTCGACTTCCGCACCGACTCCATGCTGCGGGCCGCGCTCAAGCACGAGACACACGACGCGACGGTGATCATCGTCGCCCAGCGCGTCAGCACCATCATGACCGCGGATCGCATCGTTGTTCTGGACAAGGGCTGCATCGCGGGCATGGGCACGCACAAGGAACTCATGGAGTGCTGTGAAACGTACCGCGAGATCGTGTACTCACAGCTCAGCGAGGAGGAAGTAGCATGAGCGAGCCACGCGAGGCAGCACCTACGCCCCGACGCCGCCCGCCCGGTGGCGGAGGTTTTGGCGGCGGTCATGGTGGCATGATGATGGCGTCCACCGAGAAGAGCCAAGATTTCGCCGGGTCACTCAAGAGGCTGGCAGGGCACCTCAAGCCTGAGCAACCCAAGATCATCCTGGTCGTCGTTCTGGCAATCTTCAGCGTCGCGTTGAGTATTGCCGGACCGAAGATACTCGGCCAAGCGACGAACATGCTGTTTGAAGGCGTTATCGGCAAGCAGGTAGGGGCGATGATGCCGGGTGCCACCAAGGCACAGGCAATCGATGCCTTGAATGCCGCCGGACAGACCCAGCTGGTGCAGATGCTTTCGAGCATGAACTTCACGCCGGGAGTGGGTGTGGACTTCAACAAGATCGGCCAGATCCTGCTCCTGCTCCTCGGCATCTATGTGCTCAGTTCGCTCTTCAGCTGGCTGCAGCAGTACATAACCGCGGGCGTCTCACAAAGGACGGTATACCAACTGCGGCGCAGCGTTGACGACAAACTCGCGCGTCTCCCGTTGAAGTACTTCGACACCCATTCGCGCGGCGACATCTTAAGCCGAGTCACCAACGACATCGACAACATCGCGAACTCGCTGCAGCAGAGCCTGACGCAGCTGATCACCGCCTTGCTGACCATTATCGGCGTCTTGGCAATGATGTTCTCGATCAGCTGGCAGCTCGCGCTGATCTCGCTTCTCACCCTCCCGGCCGCCGTGGTTGTGACGATGTTCATCGCCAAACGCTCGCAGAAGCAGTTCGCCGCCCAATGGGAGCGTACCGGCACACTCAACGGCCATGTCGAAGAGATGCACACGGGCCACAGCATCGTGAAGGTGTTCGGGCATCAGGAAGAAGCGATCGAGAAGTTCGAAGAGGAGAACGACGGGCTCTACGAAGCCAGCTTCAAGGCGCAGTTCATCTCCGGCACGATCATGCCCTCCATCACCTTCATCACCAACCTGAACTACGTCGCTATCGCGGTCATCGGCGGATTGCGCGTTGCGCAGGGCACGCTGTCTCTCGGCGATGTACAGGCGTTCATTCAGTACTCTCGGCAGTTCACCCAGCCGATCACGCAGACGGCGAGCATCGCCAACGTGCTGCAATCGGCGGTCGCTTCAGCAGAGCGCGTCTTCGAACTCCTTGACGAAGCCGAGGAGAGCCCGGACCATGCGCATCCGGCTGTCCTGACGCGCGTTGAAGGTCATGTGGTGCTGGAGGACGTATCGTTCCGCTACGAGCCCGAGAAGCCGCTCATCACCGATCTCAGCGTCGAGGCCAAACCTGGTCAGACCGTCGCAATCGTCGGACCTACGGGCGCCGGCAAGACCACGCTCGTGAACCTCCTCATGCGTTTCTATGAGGTTGACCACGGCCGCATACTCATCGACGGCGTCGACATCTGCCAGATGACGCGCGACGACCTGCGCAAGACCTTTGGCATGGTGCTGCAGGATGCGTGGCTGTTTTCCGGCACGATCCGAGACAACGTCGCCTACGGGGCGGAAGGCGCCACCCCAGAGCAGATCCTCGCCGCTTCACAGGCGGCCTACGTCGACCACTTCGTGCGAACACTACCCGACGGCTACGACACGGTTCTCGACGATGACGCCTCGAACATCTCGCAGGGCGAGCGCCAACTGCTCACCATCGCGCGGGCGTTCTTGGCCGACCCGGAGATACTGATTCTCGACGAGGCCACGAGTTCCGTGGACACCCGAACCGAGGTGCTCATCCAGAAGGCGATGTCCGAGCTCATGAAGAACCGCACGAGCTTCGTCATCGCCCACAGGCTCTCGACGATCCGCGACGCCGACACGATTCTCGTGATGAACGAGGGCAAGATCATCGAGCAGGGAACGCACGAGGAGTTGCTCGGCAAGCACGGGTTCTACTACGATCTCTACAACAGCCAGTTCCTCGACTCGTTCGACGAGGCCATGTAGAGCGCAGGTTGATTGAGCCGATACCCTAGGGACGCCCGCACGTGAGGGCGTCCCTCTTGATTTCGCGCATATCCGCATCTTTCAACTATTGGGTGGGATCTCCGAAGTACAGCCGATAGAGCCCCGAGAAGGAGGTCACTCCGGCGAAGTGCGGAGTGTAGAGGTAGAGCGAGAACGTAGAGGCGTTGGTCGGGGCGACCGGGACTCCGTCCACGTTGATAGACACACCCTGCTGCCAGTATGCGCGGTTGACGGAGAGCGTCTTGGCGCCAAACCAGACCTGGTTGCCGAAGCCCTGATACTGCGGGTAGGTGGTACTGTCGGTCTTGCCGCATCCCATCGCCCAGTCGTACGCATACTGACTCGGCGATGTTGCGGCGAGGAGCGACTGCTCTTTCTGCAGCGTCACCAGAATGACCTTCGGGCTAACTCCCCATGCCTGGGCCGCGTCGGCGATGATCTGCGCGGCGGTCTTGGTGACGCCATTGTGGTCCGGTGCCGAGTACGACTTGAGCGTTCCGGACTGCGCGTTGAGGAACGTCTGAATACCGGAAGCGCTCAATGACCCTGAGGCCAAGAATGCCGAGTCCGAAATGACGGTTGCCGGGTTGAACGGCCCGTTCGCTCCTCCG
>JAAXUF010000011.1 GCA_013336165.1 Coriobacteriia bacterium | reverse complement strand
AGAGACGCTCGGGACGCCCTATGTCGATGACGACGAAGGCGGCGGCGAGCACCGTGCAGCAGATCGAGAGGTAGACCGCGATCTTGGAGACGGACTTGAAGCCTTTGAGGTTAAAGACCCTCGGGACCGTGGCGATGATGAGACCGCCGGCGGAGAGTCCCACGAAGAACATGAACATCGTGATGTAGAGTCCCCACGAGGAGAGGTTGCGCATGTCAGTGACCCAGAGGCCGCGGGAGAGCTGGTAGGCCCAGAGAGCCAGACCGCCGACGGTCAAGGCCCCGGTGATGCCGAGGAAGGCCAGACCGGAGGTCTTGGGGCTTGTGTTGGTTGTTGTGCTCACGTTGATGTCACTCCTTTCTTGGTTCTCGGGGGACTTATGAGAGGAAGTAGATGGAGGGGTTGGTCTCTTTCTCGGGCAGCAGCTGGAAGTGCGGCCGCTTCAGGAGGAGCTGGGAGACCTCGGAGTTGGGGTCGTTGAAGTCGCCGAAGTGACGGGCACGGCCAAGGCATGCTCCAATGCACCGGGGTTCCAGTCCCTTTGCCAACCTGTGTACGCACAGCGTGCACTTCTCGACCGTGTGCTTCTGGTGCGCAGGCACGTCGGCGTCGCCGACCGCGAAATCCACCTGGTACTTGGGCTTCTCCCAGTTGAAGACGCGCACGCCGGTGTAGGGGCAGGCGGCCATGCAGTACCTGCATCCGATGCACTTGTCGTAGTCCTGGATGACCACGCCGTCCTCTTCGCGCTTGTAGGTCGCGCCCACGGGGCAGACCTTCACGCAGGCCGGGTTCTCGCAGTGCTGGCAGGCCAGGGTGATGTAGGACATTGAAACGTTGGGGTACTCGCCAGCCGGAGTGTCCATATCGTCGCCGCCGACGGTAAGGACCCTGTTCCACCAGTTCTTGTCTGGCAGGTTGTTCTCCACCTTGCACGCCATCGCGCATGTGTGGCACCCGATGCATCTCTTGGTGTCGATCACCATGCCGAGTCTCTTATTTGCCATCGGTTGCGCCTCCTATGCCTTCTTCACTTCAATGAGAACGTCGGAATATGCTTGGTTGGCGTTCATCGGGTTGACATGGCGCGCCGTCAATTCTTGATATCCACCCTTGATGAACTGGTGCCGCTCCCAGCCCTTCGGGATGTTCGTCATACCGGGTGGAAGGCCGTCGTCCACGATCGCCTTGAGCGTCACGCTGCCACGATCATTGAACGCTTCGACGGTGTCTCCGGACTTGATCCCGCGCGCATCAGCATCTGCCCGGCTGAGCTTGATGATTGGCTCCGGATCAAGTTCCTTAAGCCATGGGATCCTGCCGAAGGTGGTGTGTGCGCGCCAGCGAGGGTGCTCTTGATTGTTTACCAGCGGGTATTTCGCGTGAAGCGGATTGTCCGGCCAGGCCTCAGCCGGCGGCTGGAACCTGGGCAGCCGGTAAAAGTCAGCATCGAACTCCTGTCCCCAGTCCATGCGAGGAACTGGGTTCGGCTGATAGAACTCCAGACGACCCGAAGCCGTTGCGAATTTCAACTCAGGATTTGCGACACCATTGCCTGCTCCCGGAGCGAAGTTGAAGATGGCTTTCCTCTCCTTCAGAGCCGGCAGCGTGATCCCCAACTTCTTGGGAGCCTCCTGGTCCAGGATGAACTCCATGAACTGCTCATCCGTCCGATCGAAATGCTGCCCAATTCCCATCTTCGCAGCCAACAGACTGAGCACATCCAGATTTGACTTGGCCTCAAACGCCGGTTCGAGCGCTTTCTCACTGAGTTGCACGTAACTGAGGTACCCACCAAAGGGGGTCGTCAACTCGTTGGTTTCGAACCAATGAGTGGCTGGAAGGACAATGTCAGAGTAGCGACATGTGTCCGTCATGACCGAATCGGCCGTGACGATCAACTCGAGCTTCGGAAGCACGACATCGATGGTTTCGCGCTGGTCTGCCATGTTGGAGACCACATTGCCGTTGAGATTGAGCATCGCCTTGATTGGGTACGGCTTCCCCTTGAAGGTGCCGTCTTTCAGCACGTCCAAGAACACCACCCAAGGAATACTTGGCGCGAACTTGAAGCCCGGAGCCATGTACTCCAAATTGAAATGGAGGGCCCCACCCTTCATTTCTGCGTTGAAGCCGACCGAACCACCGGGGATACCGATGTTGCCGGTGATCGAAGCAAGCGTCGACAAGGCGTGAGCTGTGACATCACCATTGTAGTATTTGTCGAAGCCGTAACCGATATGAATGGTCGCTGGCCCGTTCGTCGCATACAGAACTGCAATCTCCTGAATGACCTTGGGACTCACGTCCGTGAGCTTGGATGCTGCTTCAGGTGTGTACTCGTCTACCAGATCCTTGAGTAGCTGGAATGCTGTCGTCACCTTGATTCCATTGACGACGTATGAGCCCTCGAGAGCAGACTCGGCGACCTCATCTGAGGTACCCACTGCGCCCGTAGCCGGATTCCAAACCATATAGGGCTCTACGCTCTTGGTGGGACTCGACGCACTCATCTTTGGAGCCGTCCCGGTCAAATCGTTGGCTCGCAGAAACTGCTTGGTGTCGTTTCTGACGAGAAACGGAGCCACTGTCGTCTTGCGCAGAAAGTCCTTGTTCTCAAGCCCATTCTCGATAATGACCTGCATCATGGAAAGAGCCAGGACCGTATCTGAGCCGGGTCGCAGTCTCACGTGAGTGTCGGCCTTGGTCGCAACCCCGGAGAGTCGCGGATCGACTACGACCAATTTGGTCCCGTTCTCAATGGCGTCCGCCATCCAGTGCCAGTTCTGGGGCGATGATTCAGTGATGTTCCAACCCCAAGCAAAAATGGTTCGGGCGTTGGGCATATCCCAATACCCATTTCCCATATCTTCGACCGTCCCTGAGCCGCTGAAGACTCGAGCGAACCCAACCGCGGCGGCCCAGTCAATGCAATACTCCGGCAACGTCGCGCCGGAAGCGCACCGGAAGCGATACACAGCCCCGTACGTCCCATGCACCATCCCGTAGGAACCCGTCATGGACGTCACCGCGATGCTCTGGTTTCCATAATCCTTACGAAGCCCGTTGAACTTGTCCGCGATAGTCGTGATCGCCTCATCCCAAGTGATGCGTTCCCACTTACCCTCGCCGCGTTCACCTGCGCGCTTCATGGGGTACTTGATGCGCTCTGCGTTGTACACCCACTGTACGTGAGACAGCCCCTTCACACATCCCCGACGATCAAAACGTGGGTCGGGATTGTCGAGGACTGCGGCCGTCTTCACCAGCTTCCCGTCGCGAACATGAGCAACGAGGCCACAGTGCGCCTGCCCGCAGTTGGGCTGACAGACAACCCTGAATATCTGTTCTCCAGCGTCGGCGGCTTGCCCAGCCTTGTAGTCAGCAGCCAGCGTTCTAAGCACCGGTTGCGCACTGTAGGTGAGCGCAGTCGCACCTGCGGCAACGGCGGCGGTCTTCACGAAACTGCGGCGCGAGATACCAACTTGCCCCGCTTCTTCTTTTGACATCTGTCCTCCTTCGTTTAAAGCGACAGAACCTCGCTCACTCCAACGGGCCCATCAGAGTGAGGAACTGCGATAGTATGGGGAACAGCCTCTCTCTCCGGTGCGCATATTCGAGACCACTCCACACACAGTCGCGGTTCGCAGTGTAGGAGCCGCTCGCATGTCCCACAACCGAGGCAACGGCGAACTATAATAATAGTCCGATACATGATGTACTTGTGCGCCAGTTACTCTGCAAGTGTTCGTCGCGAATGCCATGCCACTGCATGCGTCAAGAACGAAGGCGGCATCCCCGTCGCTCTGGCCCGAGACCGGCTTCTATGTCAGAGAATGTCTGGCCAGATCGCAAGACGCATGATGAATCTCGCGACGCGCCAGACAACGTGCATTACCCTGTTCGTTTGTCGACACGATCAAGGATCTTGTCGGCGCACTGCATCCCAACGTCTGTGACGAAGTAGAAGCGATTTCGCCCGTCGGTTCCACGCCGGCACGAGACGAGACCTCTCGCGACAAGTGCCCGCAATGCCACACTCGCGGTCGATTGCGGGAGGTCGAGTCTCGTGACGATCTCGCGCACCGCAAGGTCACCATTCTCACGCATGAGTATGAGAACCCTTGCTTCACAGACACTGCCCGCATCCGACTCACTGACAGCACTCCGGAATGCATCCCACCAGTCGGTATCCGCATCTGCTGTCGACTCAATCCGTGCACGCGAGTGATCGAGCATTTCACGTCCGTATCGGCTTGTCGCCGTCAGGACTGCGCGATGATCTTCCAAAGGCGACCAACTGGACGCGTAGCCGCGAAGCTCAAGTGCGTGAACGGCTTGGCTCGCTTTGAACTTGGAAATGCCAAGGCGCTTGCGAATCTCCCCCACCGTTGCGCGCTCCGTCTCGCGTGCAAGAAGCCCGAGCACGTCATAGGACGTCGCATCGATTCCAAGCACTTCCTTGATCCGCTTGGTTCGCGCTTGGTTCAGACGGACTCGGCTGGTTATCTCATCGCTTGACAGCCGCATACTCACTCCCCCGTCAGAACGTCAGCCGTCGCACGGAAAGGACTAGCTCACTTCGCACTTCATGAGGTCGTCGTACGTCTCGCGGCGCACAGCCCATCGCCACTCGCCGTCGCGCACGAACACGACGCCGGGGCGAACCTGCTTGTTGTAGTTGCTCGACATCGACTGGCAGTAGGCGCCCGTGGCACACACGCACAGGATGTCGCCGACCTCGGTGCACTGCAGCGGCGCGTCGGTGACGACGATGTCGCCGCTCTCGCAGTGCTTGCCGGCGACGGTGGCCACCATCTCGCGGGGCCGGTCGGCCTTGTTCGCGATCAGGGCCTCGTAGTGCGCGCCATAGAGCGACGTGCGGATGTTGTCGGACATGCCGCCATCGACCGCGACGTAGGTGCGGATGTTGGGGATCTCCTTGATCGAGCCCACGGTGTAGAGCGTCACGCCGGCGTTGGCGACGATGCTGCGGCCCGGCTCGACGGCCATCGCGGGAACGTTGAGGCCGCGCTTCTCGCACTCCTCCTTGATGCCGTCGACCACGACCTTGCCGTAGTCCTTGATGGTGGATGGTTCGTCCGGCAGGCCGTAGGCGATGCCCAGCCCGCCGCCCGTGTCGAGCATGCGGACCTCGACGCCGGTCTCGGCTTTGATCTCGCCCATGAACTCCACGATGACCTCGATGGCCTTCGCGAAGCTGCGCAGCGCGAAGATCTGGCTGCCGATGTGCATGTGCAGCCCGTCGAAGGCGATGCCCGGAAGCTCGAGGGCGCGCTTGACCGCCGCCATCGCAAGCCCCTGGTTGCGGCCGAAGCCGAACTTCGAGTCCTCGGCGCCGGTCATGATGAAGTCGTGGGTGTCGGCTTCGACACCGGGGGTGACGCGGATCAGGATCCTCTGCCTCAAGCCGCGCTCGCTCGCCATCGCCGAGAGGCGCTCCATCTCCTCGAAGCTGTCGACCACGATGCGTCCCACGCCGGCGTCAAGGCACTCGGAGAGCTCGAGCGGCGTCTTGTTGTTGCCGTGCACGTAGATGCGATCCATCGGGAAGCCCGCGCGCAGGGCGAATGCGAGTTCGCCGCCGCTCGAGACGTCGAGACAGCAGCCCTCCTCGGCGACTATTCTGAGCATCGCGAGCGACATGAACGCCTTGCCGGCGTAGACAACGTCGACGTCGTTCCAGTGAAACGTCGTCCAGCGAACGTAGTCGCGCAGCTGGGTGCGGATCGTCTCCTCGTCCATGACGTAGAGCGCGGTTCCCGCCTCATGCGCGAGCGTCACCATGTCGACGCCGCCCACGAACAGGTGGCCGTCGCGCACCTCGGCCGTGAACGGGAGGACCGGCATGAGGTCTGCGGCCGTCTTGCCGTCCGGTGTTGCCGGAGTGCGAGGTGTGGTCGGTCTGCCCATGGGTGAGTCCTCCTACATTCTCTCGGGCGCTGATACGCCGAGAAGTGCCAGCACCGCTTCAAGCACGCTGCGAGTCGCGTCCACCGCGTACAGGCGCGCAGCGGTGAGAGTGGGCTCTTCGGTCATGACCCGGCATACGGTGTAGAACTGGTGGAACAGCGCCGCAAGCTCCTCGGCGTAGCGGGTCAGGCGGTGCGGCGACAGGTCGCGCGCGGCGTTCTCGACCACTTCGGAGAACTCCGAGAGCTTGCGCATGAGCGCCAGCTCGGCGTCTCCGGTCAGAAGCGAGAGATCGGCGTCGCCGGGTACGAACTCGGCGGCCACCGACGCGATGGTCGTATGGCGAGCGAGCACTTCCTCGCTTGCCGCCCGGCGCAGGATCGAGCAGATGCGCGCATGCGCGTACTGCACGTAGTAGACGGGGTTGTCGGCGGACTGCTGGCGCGCGAGCTCGATGTCGAAGTCGACGGTCTGGTCCGTGTTGCGGCGCAGGAACCAGTAGCGCGCCGCGTCGGCCCCAACCTCGCCGAGTAACTCCTCGAACGTCACCATCTCGCCGGTGCGCTTGCTCATGCGGACGGCCTCGCCGTTGCGGAACAGGTTCACGAGCTGGCCGATGACCACGTCGAGCTGCCCCGGATGCCCCAGCGCAGCCGCAGCCGCCTTCATGCGCGCGACGTAGCCGTGGTGATCTGCGCCCCAGATGTTGATGACGCGGTCGAAGCCGCGGTCGAACTTGTTCTTGTGGTAGGCGATGTCGGCCGCGAAGTACGTGTAGGCGCCGTCCGCCTTGACTAGCACGCGGTCCTTGTCGTCTTCAAAGTCGGTCGAGCGGAACCACACCGCGCCTTCCGACTCGTAGATGTAGCCCGCTTCGCGAAGCGAGGCAATCGCGCGCTCAACAGCCGTGGCGCCGCCGTCGGTGCGCGCATGCAGGGTCCGCTCCGAGAACCACACGTCGAAGTCGACGCCCATGCCGTGCAGGACCGCCTTCAGGTGCGCGAGCACCGCCACGTACGCGGTCTCGAGGAAGTGCGATTCGCGCTCCGAGGCCTCGCGATCGGCCCATGCGTCGCCCTCATCGGCGAAGATGCCCGCTGCGATCTCGGCGATGTAGGCGCCCTGGTACCAGTCGGGCGCGAACTCAACGGTGCGACCGCACAGCTCGAGATAGCGCGCGGCGACCGACTTCGCGAAGATGTCCATCTGCACGCCGGCGTCGTTGACGTAGAACTCGCGCTCGACTTCCCACCCGGCATGCTCGAGCACGCGCGCCATGCTGTCGCCGAGCGCCGCCCAGCGGCCGTGGCCCACATGCATCGGCCCCACCGGGTTCGCCGAGACGAACTCGACTTGCACGCGGCGCCCCTGGCCCAGGTTCACGCGCCCGAACTCGCGACCCTGCTCGCGCGCCTCGCGCAGCACGCGCTGCAGTGCAGCCGCCGAAAGACGGATGTTGATGAAACCGGGACCCGCGATCTCGACCGCCTCGATGTCGGGATGCCCCGCCATACGCGCCGAGATGATCTCGGCGATCTTGCGCGGGTTCGCGCCGGCTTCCTTCGCCGAGCGCAGTGCGACGGTGGTCGCCCAGTCGCCGTGCGAGACCTCGCGCGGACGCTCGAGCGCGGGATCGGGCAGCGCGGCGAGCGTCAGCTCTCCGGCTTCGATCGCCTCGGCAACCGCAGCGGTCACGAGTCTGGAAATCGCGTCTTTCACGGGTATCTTCTAGCCTCCGCGGACGTGCAGGGATGTGGGTTGTAAAGATACCCGAAACTGCACGACTCGGCGAACCCCCGCGTCCTTATTGTTGCGGCGTCGGAACCTCAGGCGGTGCTATAGTGGCCGTCGGAACCGGCGGGGCGGGCGGCGGCGCCATCGGTCCGGGCGCGCCGTACTGGTTCCAACGCTCCGCTTTCGGGGGCCTCTTGGGGAATATGGTCTCCCAGTCGAGCCGTGCGGTCTTCGCCATGAAGAACGCCAGCGTCAGCACCACGCCAATGGTGATGGCCAGCCCGGTGAAGCCGGTGAAGAAGAAGCTGTAGCTGAACAGCACGAGGAAGACGAGCTGACACAGTGCGATTTCGACCAGCGCCCGTTTCTTCCCGACCACCACCAGCAGATAGCCGACAGCAAGTGCGACCGAGACCGCTGCTGCAATCAGGAAGGCGAGGTTGATATCGATCTGATCGGCAAGGTAGGCCAGAAGCAGGTCGAAGGCGAAAAAGGCCGCAGCAAGGAACCCGTAGTGAACCGGATGCAGCTTGACGCCGCTTGTGGCGGTCAGAAGAATCAGCGCCACGAAGAAGAAGAGGAGCGAGACGGGGGCGAAGATCGTGATCCGAGAGACGAGAGGGCCGGGATTCTCCGGTGACGGCATCACGAGGCCGATCGGGCGGCCACTGACCACGCTGTCGTAGTTCCACTCGAGCCGCCAACCGTCGCCGTCGCGCACTGAGGCTGTCGGCGAAACGCCATCGCCCGGATAGTCGATCTTCGCGAAATCGGTGAGCATGGTGAGCTTGAAGCCGCGCACCACATCGGCACCTTTGGGACTCGGCACATAGACCCAGCGCTCCATGCCGTTTGTCCGATACCCGGTGGCGACGCTGGCGGTCTTGCCTGAAGCGATCGCAAACGTCGCGAGCGCTTTGCCCTCACTGTAGGCCACCGGAACTTCCGAGCCGTCAACCTTGACGGCGAATCCGTCGTAGATTCCCGAAGAGTCCGGGAACGTGAATGTCATCGTCACATCGGCAGGAGTCGCGGCCGGATTCTTGACTTGGTATGTGGCCTTGAAGTCGACCACGTACGTGGCGTACCACAGGAGACCCTTGCGCCGCTGCACCGAATCGAACGCCGCCGTGATGTCGCTGCCAATAACCTGGGGTGCCTGCGCACCGGAGGCACTGAACGCAGGAGCCTGCTGTGTCTGCGCCGAGCCCCACAGCCCGCTCACCGCATCGCCGAGCCGAGCATCACTGGTGGCGGTGCGCACCTGCACCGATCCGGCCAGAACCAGCCAACCTACTGAGGCCAACACGAAGATGAGTCCGATTGCGAAGAGCCGTCTCCCCGACATGGGCGCGCTCCTTGGTTCGAAGGTTCGAATGTGCGGCGCACAAACGCCTGAATTCAGAATGCCGCAGTCACATGCCGTCCCGGTGGCACGGACGTGACACGACGGTGACACTTCCACAGCTTTCGGAGCCCAGCCGCCTGCGCCTATTTGTGGTACGGCTCTCCGCGGTTGATGCGAAACGCGCGATAGACCTGCTCGAGGAGGACTACGCGTGCGAGATTGTGCGGAAGCGTCATCGGACCCAGCGACATTCGCTCGTCGGCACGCGCAAGGACCTCCGGTGCAAGCCCGGTCGACCCGCCGATGACAAACGCCACCGCGCTCTTCCCCTGCAGTGCCAGCGCCTCCAGCTTGGCCGCGAACTGCTCGCTGGATAGCTGCGTCCCGCCTACTTCGAGCGTGACCACATGCGATCCCTCGGGGATTGCGCGAAGCGCGTCAGCGCCTTCCTCGGCAAGAGCGCGCACCTCTCCCTTGGCCGGATCACGGTCCGCCACCTCGGCCACGCGCACCGTCGCGTAGGGCCCGAGACGCTTCAGATACTCGTCGGCCGCCTCACGCCAGAAGCGCTCCTTGAGGCGGCCGACGGCGATAATCGTAAGTCTCACTACTTCGCGGCCGCATCTGACGCAAGCGTTGCGTTCACCGTCAGTGTCTGTCCGCCTCGCACCAGCACAATCGCCACGGTGTCGCCGATTTTGTGGTCACGAATAGCCGAGAACACGTCCGCCACACCGGTGATCTGCATGTCGCCGATCTTGGTGATGACGTCATTGACCTTGATCCCTGCCGCCTCGGCGGGAGAACCTGCGGCGACGCTCTGCACGACAGCGCCACTCTGCACCGAAGTCGTCCCTTGAGGCGCCGTACCCTGGCCAACAGTCTGCGTCGAAATCCCAAGATACGGGTGCGTCGCCTTTCCGCTCGTGATCAGCTCGTTCGCAATCGCGATTGCGTAGTCGCTGGGTATCGCGAAGCCGATGCCAGCCGATTGCGCCGCACCCACGGTGCCTGACGGCGACTGGATCAGCGAGTTGATCCCGACCAATTGTCCCTTATCGTTGACCAGCGCACCACCCGAGTTGCCTGGGTTGATGGCCGCATCGGTCTGGATGAGGTTCGTGTACAGCGTGACGGTACCGGCGGTCTGGTCCTGCTCGATATCGGAGCGTTGCAGCGCCGAGACGATCCCGCTGGTGACCGTCCTGTCGAGACCGAACGGACTGCCCACCGCCATCACCCACTGGCCGACCTTCAGATCCCTGGAAGACCCCACTTCAATGGCCGAGTACCCGGTGCCCTCGATCTTGATGACGGCCAGATCGGACGAAGGGTCGGTCCCTACGACGGTGGCGATCTTGCTGTCGACGCCGACTTTGACGATGAGCTGATCGGCCCCTTCGACCACGTGATAGTTGGTCAGAATGTAGCCGTCAGCACGAATGATGACACCGGAGCCGAGTCCGACTTCTTGCAGCGTCGTCTTGCCGGTACCTCGGGCGGTGACGTTCTGCATGACCGTGACGTTGACTACCGAGAGTATGACTTTCGCTGATACGGCCTCGGCCACATCGACGGACTGGGACGTTGCGTTGATCGTCACCGATGTGGCGCCCGTCGAAGCATTCTGGGCGGCGGTGCTCGCTTTGGGTCCGAGGTCTAGCGCCCACACCAGCGCTGCGGCGACCAGCAAGCCGCCCACCAGCGCACCGACCGTCGCCGCGATCACAACCGCGGTGCTCGACCAGCGCTTCTTCTGCCCGGCATGACCGTCGGCGACGGGTATCTCCTGCGGGCGCCCCTCTACCGGAGACTCATGCTCTGGTGCCGTCGTTTCCTCAAGCTGCTCGTTATTCCCCTCGGTATCCATACCGGCACTCCCAATCCGTGATTCCCGAAACGAAAGAGAAACCCGCCGACACGCGTGCAGGCGGTGCTTCGATACAAGGAAATGATACCCAAAATGCCGACCGGCGCTGGAGCGCTAGGGCAGGAATGACCCAATCGCCCCAAACACGGGCCCGGCCGCGATACCGAGAGCGACGGCGGCCACCACGCAAAGCGCGAGCGCGAGCGAACGTGTGCGACTCCGGGCGAGTGCGTGCCCACTGGCGACAGCCTCACCAAAGAACATAGCACGCACAATGCGCAGATAGTAGCCGGCCGACACGACGCTCATGACGACGGCGATGATCACCAGGACAAGTTGGCCGCTTCTGAGCGCCGCCGTGAACAGGTAGAGCTTGCCGAAGAACCCGACCATCGGCGGAATGCCGATGAGCGAGAGCAGCAGCACGACGACGCCCCAAGCGGTCGCCGGGCGCTTCTGTGCCAGCCCGTTGAAGTCGGAAAGCAGTGGGCCCTCCTCGGCCGAGACGAGCATGATGCCCATCGAGGCGAATGCGTAGGCGACCACGTAGAAGACGGTGGCCGACATCCCGAAAGTCGAGATGACCACGATGCCCAGCAGCAGGTAGCCGGTGTGCGCGACCGCCGAATACGCCATGAGGCGCCGAACGTCGGTCTGGTTGAGCGCGCCGAGGTTGCCCAGCAGCATCGAAGCGCCCGCCACGACAGCAAGCACGGCGCCGACCGGCGCCAGCCCGGGCGCGACCGCGTATGCCAGCCGCACGATCGCGACCGCACCCGCGATCTTGGGCACCGTCGAGACGAACGCGACAGCCCATGCGCTCGAACCCTCGTACGCATCGGGTGCCCAGTAGTGGAACGGTGCCGCCGAGAGTTTCGCGAACATGCCGACCAGCGAGAGCACCGCAGCCACCAAGCCAAGGGTACCGAGACGACTCATGTCCAACCCCGCGTAGCGGGTGACACCCGTCAGACCGTAGAGGAAGGAGAATCCGTATAGGGTCACAAGCGTCGCAAGTATCGACAGGAGGAAGTACTTCAGCGCACCTTCGAGACTTCGCGCGTCGGCACGGCGATAGCCGATGAGAATGTAGGCCGGAATCGTCGCCAACTCGAGAGCGACCAAGACGGTGATGAGCTCGCGCGCCTCGGACATGAGCATGGCGCCCAGCGAAGCGAACAGTGCGAGTGCAACACCCTCGCGAATTCGTCCTTGCCCACGGCCGACGGTCCACAGCATCCAGATCGCAGTCAGCACCGCTATCGAGACGCGCGCGAACCTAGCCGGGCCGTCGAAAACCAGCAGGTCACCAAACGGCGTCGTCGCGCCCACGGGTGTGAGCGCAGCGAAGACAGCGGCACTAGTGGCGGCAAGCGTCCCGATCCACGCAGCGCTGCGGTCCCCGCCCGGAAGAAGCTCGGCGAAAAGGGCAACCAGCGCTCCGACGAGGAGCAGGATCTCAGGGATCATGAGAGCGTAACCTGACACCTAGGCCTCCAAGAGCTTCATGAGCGCGCGGGCGGCTGGGTCCACGTAGCGGATCAGCAGATTCCAGTCGATGCCGATGAGGACGATGAGCACAACGAGCGGCGCAACGGTGAAGATCTCGCGCTTGGAGGCGTCGAGCGCCTCGGCGATCGCGATGGACGGCACCCCGAATGCAACGCGCCTGACCATCGAAAGCATGTAGATCGCGCCGAGCAGAACGCCGACGAGCGCGATGATGACGAACCAGTAACTCAGACCGGAACCCCACGCGCCCAGAAGCGCCAGGAACTCGCCCACGAAGCCAGAGAGGCCGGGGACGCCGACGGATGCGATCGAGGCGAACACCAGCAGCCCGCCGATGACCGGCATCTTACCCGCGATCCCGGAGAGTTCGGCGATCTCGCGAGTATGCGCGCGATCGTAGATCATCCCGACCATGAGAAACAGCATCGCCGAGATCAACCCGTGGCTGAAGCTGATCGCAAGTGCGGCATCCAAGCCGATCACATTGGCTGCGGCAATCGCCAGCATCGCAAAGCCCATGTGCGAGATTGACGAGTACGCAACGAGCTTCTTGATGTCGGTCTGCGCGAAGGCAACCGCCGCGCCGTAGATGATCGAGATGACGGCCAGCACCGCGAGGAACCACTGCCACTGCATGAAGGCGTCGGGCAAGACCGGCAGCGAGACGCGCAGGAAGCCGTAGAGACCCATCTTCAGCAGGACACCGGCAAGGATCGCGGAGGCCGCCGTCGGCGCCTCGACGTGAGCGTCCGGCAACCACGTGTGCAACGGCCAGATCGGCACCTTGACCGCAAAGCCCAGGAAGAACAGCAGGAACAGCCACCACTGGAGATCTACGGGCAGCGTACGCCCGAGTTCAACCAACCGGATCATGTCGAACGTGCCGAAGTGCACGTACAGGATCACGATACCCACCAGCATGAAGATCGACCCGAAGAGCGTGTACAGGAAGAACTTCAGTGCGGCATACGCGCGGCGCGGACCGCCCCACTGGGCGATGAGGAAATACATCGGCACCAGCACGAGCTCCCAAAACAGGTAGAAGAGGATGAAGTCGAGCGCAAGGAACGCGCCGTTCATCCCGACCTCGAGCAGGAGCAGCATCGTGAAGTAGAACGCCGGCTTCTTCTCAACCTTCCATGAAGCGATCACCGCGAGGAACGTGATCAGCGCCGAGAGCACCAGCATGGTGATCGAGATGCCATCAACTCCAAGGGTGTAGTTGATGTTGAGCTGCGGAACCCACACCGCGGACTCGGCGAACTGGCGACCACCTTCAGGCGCGAACTTCGCGACGACCCAGGCAACAAGCGCCAGATCGGCCGCCGAGAACCCCACAGCCACCCAACGCGGCCAAGTGAGGCGGCTCTTGGGAAGCAGCGTGCAGATGACGGCGCCGATCAGCGGGAGGAATATGATCAGGCTCAGCACGGCCCTCATGCCCCTTTCACCGCAGCATAGATCATGAGATAGGCCATGAAGATCACGACCGCCGAGAAGATCAGCCGCTGGTAGCTCTGGAGGCGGCCTGTCTGCAGCTCGCGCAGGCGCTGGCCTGTCGCGCGAGCCAGAGTCGCCAGTCCGTTGACGACGCCGTCGATGCCCGTGCGATCGAACGCGGCCAGACCTCGCGACGCCGCCGCGATCGGCCGGACGAATGCCGCGTCGTTGAACGCGTCGAAGTAGAGCTTGTTCTCAAGCGCCGTGTACACAGGCCCGAGCCCGCGTCGAACCCGGGCGGTGTCGATGGCACCCGAGCGCCGTCCGTACGCCCACCAACCTGTGCCGATGCCCAGAGCAGCGATGATGGTGGATGTCGCGATGAGCGCGATCGTCGGCCATTCGCCTTCGTGACCGATGAACCGCGAGAATGCCGGGCTGAACCAGCCGATGATGACCGTCGAGGTCGCCAGCAGAGCGAGCGGCGCAAGCATCGCGGTGTCGCGCTCGCTATGACAAGTGCCCTGCGCCGAGCCCTCGAAGACCCGGAAGTAGAGCCTCGTCATGTAGAACGCCGTGAGCAGCGACGCCGTGAGTACACCGGCGACCGCCCAGCCCACGTTCGCCCCCAGCAACGCCGCGATGATCTCGTCTTTGCTGAAGAAGCCGGACAGCGGCGCCACGCCCGCCAAAGCAAGCGAACCGACCAAGAATGTGATCCACGTCACCGGTAGCCGCTTACGCAGCCCGCCCATCTCCCGCATGTCCTGCGAATCGACAGCGTGGATGATCGAACCGGCGCCGAGGAAGAGAAGTGATTTGAAGAACGCATGCGTCACGAGATGAAACAGCGCCGCCGGAACGCTCCCGACGCCCAGCGCCACGAACATCAGGCCGAGCTGCGAGATTGTGGAATACGCGAGCACCTTCTTGATGTCGTACTGCACGCAGGCGATGAGCCCGCCGACAAGTGCCGTAACCAGTCCCACGATCAGAGTGGCGGTGAGCACCGGGGGGGCCGCGAGGAAGATGGGCATCGTGCGAGCGATGATGAACACGCCGGCAGCAACCATCGTGGCCGCGTGGATCAAAGCCGAGGCCGGCGTGGGACCCGCCATCGCATCCGGCAGCCACACATGAAGCGGCACCTGAGCCGACTTGCCCATTGCCGCGAGAAGCAGACCCGCTGCAACCGCGATCGCAACACCGGGCGCCCACGTCTCCACGGATGCCAGAACGGCTGTCAGATCCCACGTCCCGACGGTCTTGTAGATTACAACCAGCGCGAAGAAGAATCCGAGGTCGCCCACACGCGTCGTGATGAACGCTTTCTGGGACGCCCGCCTCGGCTCATCCTGCTCGAACCAGAAGCCTATGAGCAGGTAGGAACACAGGCCCATCATCTCCCACATGACGAATGCGAGGAGCAGATTGTTGGCGAGCACGAGGCCCAGCATCGCGGCGGTGAACAGCGAAACAACAGCGAAGTACCAGCCCTTGCGCGAGTCGTGACGCATGTAGCCAAGGGAGAAGATCTGCACGCACGCACCGACGATCGCCACAGTCGGAAGCAGGATGGCAGCGATGTAGTCGAACCGCATTGCGAGATCGAAGGCGTGACCATCGACCGTTGCCAGCCTCCATGCACCACTCCAGATCACCGCAGCCAGGTCTTCGTGATCTCCCGGTACCGCTTGGAAGAACGCAACGACCGAAATCACCGCCGACGCCAAGATAGCGCCGATCGAGATCCAGGTCGACTTGTTGCGCACCGTGCGCGGCATGAGAACCATGACCGCGAAGGCGGCTACCGGCAGTGCGGGTATGGCGAGAAGCCACGTCATCGGCTAACCCTTCAACTCGTCTAGACCGGTGACTTCACTCTTGCGCGACTGACGGTAGATCGCCAGCACGAGCGCCAGACCGAGCCCGACCTCGACGGCTGAGATCACCATGGAGAAGACCGTGAAGAACTGGCCGTCCATAGTCAGAGGCGTGATGAACCTCGAGATGGCGATCAGGTTGATGTTCACCGCAACGGCCATGACCTCGAGCGACATGAGGACTTGAACCGCGCCTTTCTTCGAGACGGCGCCATACAGCCCCAGTGAGAACAACACCGCCGACAGGAAGAGGAATGCCTCGACTCCGACTCGCATCTACTTGTCCCCCTTCCCTGACCACCAGACGGCGCCGACAAGCGCCGCCGTCAGCACGGCCGAGGCGATCTCGAACGGCAGCGCCCAACCGGACGGCGAAAACAGGATCCGGCCGAACGCGACGAGGTCGGGAGCTGTCTCGGCCTGCTGAATGACCGGAGCTTGGAACCCGAGGATGGCGGCGCCTATCATGACGCAGAACGCTACCGCCAGAAGCGCAGCGGACCATGAGAAGTCACGTGGACGCTCGGCGTCTTCTCGGCGGCGAAGGGTGATCATGATCGAGAAGATGATCAGCACAGAAACCGCGCCGGCGTACACGAGCAGCTGCACGAGCGCGATGTAGTCGGCGCCCAGAAGGTAGTAGAGACCGGCGGCGGCAACGGATATCTCCAGCAGCCAGAAGCCGGCGTGCATGATATTCCGGGTGACCAGCATGCCCAACGCTCCGCCCACAAGCGCGAGCGCAAGGACGCCGAAGGCGATGCCGTCCACGGTGCTAGGCATTCTCGCCACCCCCTTTGGGCTCGTCGGTCGTCGCCGCGGGCGCGGGCGCGGCCGCCGCCGCGGCTTCCGCGCGCTTCTTGGGCTGCGCGGCGGGCACGTCGGTCAGCAGGTCGACCACGAGAGTCGCCGGGTCGATGCGCGCAAGCTCGTAGTTGTGACCCATGCGGATCGCATCGAACGGGCAGGCCTCCACGCACAGGCCGCACATCATGCAGGCACCGATCTCGTAGCGCCAGTGATCGATGTGCTTGCTGCGGTCCTCGGCAGTCGTCATCCGGATCTCGATGACGTAGTCCGGGCAGGTCTTCTCGCAGATGAGGCAACCCGTGCACTTGGGATCGCCGTCGTCGTAGAACTTGTGCTCGACAGCCCAGCGCGCGCGCTCGGGCAGAGTCAGCTTCTGGTGCGGGTACTGGACGGTGATCTTCTCGCGGAAGAGGTTCCTGTACGCGATCACCATGCTGCGGAACATGCCCCAGCCGTAGATGCGCTTCATCGTCCGCCTCCGATCAGGCCAGGGGCGAGTTTGAGGACGAACGCCGTGATCATCGTCCACGCGATCGAAGCCGGCAGCAGGAACTTCCAGCCCAGCGCGAGCAGGTTGTCCACGCGCACACGCGGCATCGTGCCGCGGATCGTCATGAGGATGAAGATTCCGATGTAGGTCTTGAGCATGAAGACAACAGGCGCGGGGATGATCCCAAAACCGCCCTGCCATCCGCCGAAGAACAGCGTCACCATCATCGCCGAGAAGACGAAGACGTTGGAGAACTCGGAAAGGAACAGCAGCCCAAACTTCATCGCCGAGTACTCCGTCGCATAGCCGGAGACGAGTTCCGAGTCGGCTTCGATGAGGTCAAACGGCGTCTGTCCGCTCTCGATGAGGCCGGCGATGAAAAAGAGGATGAACGCCGGCAGGTTGACGACGAACCACACGTGGCTTTGCGCCGCGACGATGGTGTTCATATTGAGCGAGCCCGCCATCATGACGACCGGCAAGGCCGCGAGAAGCATCGGCACCTCGTAGGTGATCTGAGCGCCGACGACACGCATCGCGCCGATGAGCGACCACTTGTTGTTCGAGGACCAGCCCGCCATCAGGATCCCCAGCGGGATGAGCGACATGATCGCGAAGCCGAAGAGGAGCCCGAGGCTCAAATCGGCGACCACCCACGTCTTGGAGAACGGCAGGACGATGTAGGCCATCAGCGACGGCACGAACACGATCGCCGGCGCAAGGAAGTGAAGCCAGCGGTCGACCGCTCTGGGCGTGATGTCTTCCTTCGTGAGCAGCTTGACGACATCGAACAGCGTCTGGAACACGCCGTGCGGGCCCTGTTCCATCGGACCGAGACGCAGGTGCAGGAATGCGAGCACCTTGCGAAGCATCCAGATCATGACGACGCCGTTTACGAGCAGCAGCCCGAGAGCTGCCACAAACCTGAGTGCGGCGATCAACCAAGGACTCATCGGTCAATCTCCCCCAGCACGAAGTCGAGGCTGCCCAACGCGACAACCGAGTCGGCGATCAGAAGGCCAGGAAGCAGGGACTCACCTGCCTGCAGCGCGAAGAGCGCCGGCGGACGGTACCGCATGCGGTACGGCGTGTCGCCGCCGTCCGAGACGATGTGCACGCCCAGCTCGCCTCTCGGCGACTCGACCGCGGCGTAGGCTTCGCCCGCAGGCGGACGAAGAATCTTGGGTACTTTGGCCATGACGTCGCCTTCGGGCAGCCCGTCGATGCACTGCTCGATCATGCGAAGCGCCTGCCTCATTTCACCGATGCGGACCTCGAAGCGCGCGTAGATGTCGCCTTCGCTCGCCGTCGGAACGTCGAAATCGAGTTCGCTGTATGCGGCGTAAGGACGGTTGCGCCGGACGTCCCACGTACTGCCGCTCGCTCGCAAGTTGGCGCCGGTGAGGCCGTAGGCGATGGCCGCGTCGTAGGTCAGCACGCCGACTCCACGGGTACGAGACTGGAAGATCTCGTTACCCATGACGATCTCCTCGTGCTCGTCCATGCGCCAGCCGAAGTCCTTCACAAACGCGCGGATCTTCGCCTCGGCGCTCGGGGTGATATCGGCGAGCACGCCGCCGGGACGCACGTAGTTAAACATCATGCGCTGTCCGCTGACGTCTTCGAGGATGTCGAGGATGGCTTCGCGGTCTTTGAACGTGTAGAGGAACAGGCCCATCATTCCTGAGTCCAGCGCGTTGGGCCCGAACCACACGAAGTGGCTTGCGATCCGGTTGAGTTCGCCGAAGAGACAGCGCAGCCACTGGGCGCGAGGCGGAGCCTCTATGCCGAGCAGCTTCTCGGTCGCCAGCGCGACTGCCAACTCCCCGTGGATGCCGGAGACGTAGTCGCCGCGGTCCATGAGCGTGCCGATCGCTCCGTAGCGCCGCGACTCGGCGAGCTTCTCGATGCCTCGGTGCAGCTGGCCGACAACGGCCTCGCCGGTGACTACCTCTTCGCCGTCGATCTCGAGCATCAGCCGCAGCACGCCGTGGGTCGAGGGGTGCTGCGGCCCCATGTTGACGATGAGGTGTTCGGTGCCGACGAGGTCGACGCCCGCAGGCGCGCGGCGGATCGACGCCGGCTGCAGCGGCGTCGCATACTCGCCGAGGGCTGTCATCCCGTCGGTCGTCGTTGCGCCAAGGGCCACGGGGGCGGACGTCTCAGCGGCAAGCGAGCCCGCCGTACGCTTGAGGTGCGCGCGGTCCACAACCTGCAAGGCACGGTTGCGGACCTCCTCGGCAGAGCGGAGCACGATGGCTTTGAGCAAGAACGGCTCGCAGCCATCGGTGGTGAGCAGTCTCTTAGGGTTGGGATGTCCCGCCAGCCTCATGCCGAACAGCTCGCACAGTTCGCGCTCGGGCATGAGAGCGGCGAGGTAGACGTCCCAGACGCTGTCGAGCACGCCGCCGTAGGGATGCGCCGCTTTGAGGATGATGTCCTCGGCACGGTCGAACGACCGCAGGTGATAGACGGCATCGATACCCTCTCCGGTGTCGATGCCGAAGAGGTCCACCATGAACTCGAAGCCGTTCTCGGCATCGCGAAGCGCGGTGAGAGCCGCGCGCACTGAGTCCGCCGGGATGCGCAGGACGGTGCCTAGCGTTGGCACCTCCTTGGGGGTGACTTGGATGCCCGCCTGTTCGAGCGCGCTATGCATTGGCGCTTCGCGCTGCAAGGCGCTCCTCCGTCTGAGACTTGATCTTGTCCATGAGCGTCATGAAGCCGTACTGAACCGACTCGGGACGCGGCGGGCACCCGGGGATATAGACGTCGACCGGAACGATCTTGTCGACGCCCATGACGACGTTAGGGTACTCGCGGAACGGGCCGCCCATGCAGGCGCACGCACCCATCGCGACGACGTACTTGGGTTCCGGCATCTCGTCGTAGAGCCGGCGGACCACCTCGGCCATCTTCCAGTTCACCGTGCCGGCGACGATCATGACGTCGGCCTGGCGCGGGCTGGCGCGGAAGAACACGCCCAGCCGGTCGAAGTCAAACCTCGGCCCCGAGGCGTGCATGAGGCCCTCGATCGCGCAACACGCGATGCCAAACGCCATGTACCAGAGCGACTTGCGGCGAGCGACGTCGAAAAACTGCTCGCTGCGGATGAAGAGAATCGAGTTCTCGCCCGTGAAGCGCTCTATCGCCATTTGAGCGCACCTTCCTTCCAGGCATAGACGAGTCCGGCCACAAGGATGGCGATGAAGATGAGCATCTCGACGAAGATGAACCAGCCCGTAAGCCCGAATGTCAGAGCGAACGGGTAGAGGAAGACAGTCTCAATGTCGAAGAAGACGTAGAGGAGCGCATAGACGTAATAGCCAGGGCGGAACTGAACCCACACAGTACCGATGGGCTCGACGCCGCACTCGTAGGTCTCGGACTTCGCGGCGGACGGCTTCTTCGGGCTGAGCAGCCAGGATGCACTCAGCGTGAGGACCACGAAGGAAAAGCCGAGGATGACGAAAGTCGAGATGATGACATGATCGATGCTCACTCTCGCCGATCCCTCCCCTTGCCATCAACAGTTCCGTGCCACCCGCGTCAGCACCAAGTGCGGCCCCTTATGCCTCTGGGAGCGACTGGTCTACGGACAGTACCATACGTGTTTACCCACCCGAATGTGCCCGCGGACTCACGCTCGCGAACGGCTGCCACTCGGCGGTAGTCGGTGATGAAGTCTCTCGCTTGGTCGGAACTATCGGGGGAGGTAGTAGGCTATACCTTCGTATGCGTACAGAGCCGGATAGGTGGCGATGACGCTATCCCGCTCCTCCGCGGACGCGGTGTAGAAATGGGAGCCGTTACCCATGTTGAAGAAGCGGTATACCGGAGTCGCATTGGTCGCGGACATGGAAACGTTGTACGCCGCGCCTTCGTAGGTGTAGGTGGCACCATAGGTCGCGATCACCAGGTCACGCTCCTGTGCGGAGGCTGTGTAGAAGTGGGAGCCGTTGCGCTTGTTGTAGAAGCGGTAAAGAGGCGTGTTGTCTGCGGGCGACAAGATGTTGATGTCGTAGGCCGGACCCTCGTAGATGTAGGTCGCCGAGTAGTTTGCTGCAACGATGTCCCGCTCCACTCCCGATGCCGTGTAGAAGTGGGAACTGTTGTTAACGTTATAGAACCGGTAGACCGGCATGGGCGAGACCACCGAAAGACTTACATCGTCGAACACGGCCGTGCTTGTCGCGTTAGTTGCGCTGCGCGAAACCTGAATCGTGACCCTCGCATTGACCGCCCCGGCCGGGGCCTGCATGACTCGCGACATCTGGGTGAAAGCTGAGGCGTTGATGTTCCATGCGTCCCCGGCGGTCGACGTCGAGCTCAGCGTCGCGCCCGACGTGTCGAGGAACTCAAGGCGCATGCCCACCAACCCGGGCACCGCCGCCGAACACGCCCATGCGGACAGCGCGTAGGTCTTACCGGCTGACACGGCAACTGTCTGGGCCGCCTTGGAAGGGTTATTGCGATCAACGCCGCGGTTTACCAGAAGGAGGGATGATGAACTCGCATGAGACAGGCCCCGCAGTCGCTGACCTACCGTCCCGGCAGCATCCGTGCTGACGGTCCACCAAACCGCTTTGCTGTAGGACCACACGTCGAACGTCGGGTTCTTGATCAGGTTCCACGGTTCAGGGCTGTCTACAATCTTGTTGTATCGGTAGGGCTCATACCCGTTGGCGATGTCGTTGGCGAAGGTCCTCACGCTCGACATGGTGTTGGGTGACGTCTGTTCGTAAGCTACGTACTGGGTGTGTGCAGCGTCGACCCATCCATAGAACACCCTCACGTGAAGCTCGGTGTTCAGCATGAGATCGCCGGGCTTCAGATCCGCGGCAGCTATTGGGTAGGCAACGTTGTGGAACGTGAACGTCGCATAGGAGAACCCGGTCTGCAGGCACATGGACGCGTACCCGGAACAGTCCGTGCGATATCCGTCATAGTACGCGCCTTGGCTATAGGGAACCGGGTTGTCCACCCAAGATTGAGCGCGCGCCAAGACTTGATCGCGAGTAATACCATAGGCTGCGGTAGCCGAGACGAAGATGGCCGCCACGGTCACAAGGAGAAGGATCCTCAAGCGCGCTGCCTGCGTGCGTCGTCGCGTCACGTGCCTAAATCCTTCCCCTCGCGCCGACAGGGCATCAACATAGAGACGTCTTTCTTCGTCCTATACCCGTTATCGGCCTGATCGCGGCCACCCTTGAGGTATCCGGCGGTATTACATCTTGGGATGGAGGGTGTATGCTCGAAAGAACCCAATGTGGTATGAAGGAAAGCGAAATCGACCCAAAGGAATCCGACGGAATTTGAGGACGAAATGGCCGACGAGAAGATAGCGATCCTCACCGACTCATGTTGCGATGTTCCCAAGGAGTATCGGGACCGATACCACATGTACGTGGTACCTCTAACGATCATCTACAAGGATGCTGAGTATCGCGACGGCGTCGACATACAGCCCGAGGACGTATACGCGCGATTCTCCGAGGAGATCCCGTCCACCTCGCTGCCCAGCCCCTCGGTGATCGCGGAGACTTTCAGGCAGATCAAGGCGGATGGCTACGACAAGGTCATCGCCGTCGACATCTCAAGCGGACTGAGCGGCACATTCGGGCTGGTAAGCAGCTTCGGGCCGACCCCGGAGGGCCTTGAGGCTCACTACATAGACACGAAGAACATCGGCATCGGCAGTGGCTTCTCGGCGATACGTGCCGGCGAGTTGATCGAGAAGGGCCTCAGCTTCGCAGAGGTGTGCCGCGAAGTAGCGAAAGCGGTACTCAGTACGAAACTCTTCTTCTGCGTCTCGACGCTCGAGTACCTCAGAAAGGGCGGGCGCATCGGGCTGGTCTCGGCCATGCTGGGTACGATCCTCGACTTGAAGCCAGTCATCTCCTGCAACGAGGAAGGCGTCTACTACACGGTGGCGAAGACCAGGGGGCGCAAGAAGTCACTCCAAGGCGCACTCGAGCAGGCCGTCAAGTTCGCCTCCGGGGCCAAGGAGTTCAACATCACGGTGATGCACGGTGATGCACAGGCAGAGGCCGACGCATTGCTTGCGGACCTGAAAGCTGCGCTGCAGGGATACCGTATCGCGATCGAGGGCCAGATAACCCCGGCGCTCGTGGTCCATACAGGACCCGGACTCATCGGGATCGGCGTGCAGCGGCTGGCGTAGGCGAAGTCAACGCCGAATACGCGGTGGACGCAACCGAAACGGGGACGCCACAATAGCTAGAACTGGTTGTACACAAAAGGCCTTGGTGCGTTGAAGTCCGATATCGCGAGAAAGTAGAACAGAATCGCCAACATGGCGAAGCAGAACAGCACTTCACCAATGAATACCGCTCTCTCATCCTGAAGAATCGCTGTACACCGTTTCTTCACCCTATTCAGCCTATTGATCACCGGAAACCCTGCCATTCCATGATCTCAGACTGCCAGTGCTGTGGAACTCCGCTAGATCCTTGTCGACGTGAGCCCATCCACGCCATCCAAGATGCATGGTGTCGCACAAGAAGTACTCCTCATACTCGCTTCCAGAGTAATCTGCGCAACAGACATTTCTCGACACACAGATCTCCTTGATCTTCTGGTAGTACGCGCTTCTGAGGTCTGAGGGACATCCGGTATAGTCCATCCATTTCCCATTGAATGGAACGACGATTATGAGGGGCTCAATCCCGGACTGCTTGCAGACATCCAGGAACAGCTCGAGATCGGAGTATTCGGGGGACCAATCGAACTTCGCCCCAACAGCGGATCCCTGCGCCTTAGCCAATGACGGCTTCACGTACTTGTCGAAATACTCGTTGTACATTCCGAAATCGTTGTTGGTGCATGACGCTTCACCGGCACGTTGCGCGTCTGCAAGCAAAGAATCCCAGTCAATGGCCTGACTCCCCTGAAGAACCACCGGGGACTTATTCACCGCCCTAGTGGCTCCGACGAGCTTCCGGCGAACGGTCAAGTCATCCACAATCCCGGTTGCTTTTGCATCAAGCGCTCCCAGAAAGGAGTCCGCCTTGATCCCTCTGATCTTGCCGGAGTCGATCCCACCCACGTCGACGACTCTCTTCAGCACCGCATTCTTTGTTGCCTGCGATATGCTCTTGTTCTCGCAGAATCCTCGTATGAGTTCCCACGAATAAGTCCCCCTGAAGACACCGCCAACGCCTTTGGGATTGAACCACTGCGGGGAGAGAATCAACGCGACTCTCTTCTCGGGCAATCCGCTCGCGATGGAGCCGGCGAAGATGGCATGCCACAGACTCTGATAATGCGCCTGTCCCACGCACATCGCGTTCACGCCGCAGTCATACGCGGGGAACACATTCGCCGGGTGAGTCGATATGAACTTGGTCTGCAACTCCGATGATCCCAGCAGGAGCATCGAGTCCCTAGTCATCCCGGCGGTTACGTAGTCTGAACTTGAGTACTTCACGCTGTTCATTGCATAGTCGAAACGCAGGTCGGGCTTGATGTCGCCCTGTCGTGGCAAGCACAGCTGATACAGGGTGAAGGCGCAGATGAACAGCGCGAATGCCAGCCCTATCGCCTTGAGCCGTCTCATCACCCGATTCTTTCTTCGACCTGGAAGATGATCTTGTTCACCGTGTTCATTTCTTCACGCTGGACTTCCGTCGGCGCTATCTCCACACCGAAGTTCTCCTCTATCGCCACTAACAGCTCGACTGCAGCCATTGAGTCAAGAAGGCCCAACTCGAAAAGATCGGCATCACGCTCATTCTCAATCTCGGGTTCACCGCAGATGTCAATGAGCAGGGCAAGTACCGTGTTCTCAACTTCCTCGGCCATTGTCACTCCTTCTGTCATCGTTTGAAGAGAATCGCCACTTGCCCGGAGAACAATGCGAACCCGAACATCACGAGATTGATGGTGACGAACCATGACACCATCTTGAACCATAGCCGATCCTTGAACCTCTTGCGGAACTTCGATTTCCTTTCGAAGACCTCTGTCGCCGACAAGAGCAGCCCGTGATAGACACCGTAGGCAAGATAGTTCGCCGTGAGGCCGTGCCAGGCGCCCATCAGGATCATGTTCGCCATGTAGCCACAGCATGCGACGCTCAGTCTTGATTTGAACCATCTCTTCTTCGTCGCGAGCGTTGTGATCCGCATGAAGACAAAGTCCCTGAGCCATGAGGACAACGTGATATGCCAGCGATTCCAGAAATCTTTGATGTCGAGCGCGATGAACGGAGCATTGAAGTTCCTGGGGGTTCTGATCCCAAAGCAGTAGCTCACGCCGACTGCCATTAGGCTGTATCCGGCGAAGTCGAAGAACAGGTACAGCCCATATGCGTACGCATCCCGCACGGCATCCAGAGAACCCCACAGAAACGCCGTTTGCGTCAAAACTGCCGGCGTATACAACCGGAAGAAGATACCTGACAGCACCAACTTGTATACCGCGCCCAACAACACGTACAAGATCCCGGCAGAGAAGAGATCGGCGTATTCCTCTTTCGTGTAGGAACGGCGTACATCCTCCCCAAAGCGCCTGCTTCGATCGATAGGGCCCGAAGTGAACGGCGCGAAGATCAGCAGGAAGTAGAGATAGTCAAAGAGGGACAACTCCTTGATGAGGCCGTCGTGAACCTCAATGACAACCTGAACGGCCTTGAAGGTCATGTACGAGATTCCCAGGAAGCCTAGGAGATTGTGGTCAAAGACCGCAGCGACCTTGTATGCCACCAAGGGTAGAACGGATATGGATACACAAAGCCAGAAGAGCGCCTTGCTCTTCCCTCCCTTCAGCCGCCTCCGCAGAAAGGGAAACGTAACTGCGGTCTCGAGACACAGATAGAAGGCAAGCGCCGCGAGTCCTCGCAAGTCCTTCCCGAACAGGAAAGCGAGAAAGACCAAGGAAACGGCCAGTCCATAGGGAGCAATACGGCGTTGAGTGAAGCCGAGGTATGCTGCCGGAATAATCGCGACGACCAGCAGTATGAAGAAGGCCGGTTCGGCATAAAACGTCATGCCAACTCGCCAATGAGTCGCTTTCGATCGATCTTCCCGTTGTCAGTCATTGGAAGCTTGTCGAAGAAGGCTATCTTGCGCGGAATCATATACTCCGGGAGGAGAGACTTCAGGTCCTCTTTCACCCGCGCGACCTTCTGAAGGCGGGATCCGGCGGCCAGCTCATTCGCAACGATACAGGCTGTCAGATAGGAAACCCTACCGTCCTTGGACACCGGCAGGACAACTGCCGAATCGACATAGCACAACGCGAGCAGGTTGCTTTCGATGTCGCCAAGCTCTATTCGGTATCCGTTCAGTTTCACCTGAAAGTCCATGCGCCCAAGGAAGTGGAGGCTTCCGGCTTCATCAAGCCATCCCATGTCACCCGTTCGATAGGTTCTCATCCCCGTCGCTGTATCGACTCCGAAGGCAGCTTCGGTTAGATCCGGCCGCCCAAAGTACCCTGTGGAAACGGTGTCTCCCACGATGCAAATCTCGCCGGGCTGGCCGATGGGTAGCTCCTCCCCATCTGCTCCGATGATCTCGATGCGAGTGCCTGGTTTGGGGGAGCCGACGGGCAGCGCCTCTGTGCAATGTGCAAGCTCCTTGGTGATCTCCACGGCAGTAACGGCGACTGTCGACTCAGTGGGTCCATAGGTGTTTACAACGCTTGCGCCTGGAAAACGCTCGTGGAGCTTGCGCGCTGTCGAGTTGGAGAGGGTCTCGCCGCAGAAGAGAAAGAGATCGACTGCGGGCATCAGCTTTGACGAAAACCCTTTGTCGGAAAGGCACATCTCTGCGAAAGACGGCGTCGAAACCCACACATGCGCACCAGATCTCGCCAGAGTCTCGAACAATACGTTCATGTTCGACTGGCTCTCCTTGACAAGGCAGAAGAGGGTCCCGCCAGAGGCGAGTGACATCGTCAGCTCGAATACAGAAAGATCAAATGAGAAGGGCGCCTGATTGATGAACGTCCTGCCGAGTTTATCGACACCCCCCAAAGTGATCGCCCAAGACAGAAAGTTGTCCACGCAGTTGCAAGTGATCTCCACACCTTTGGGTGCCCCGGTGCTTCCAGACGTGAAGAGAACGTAAAACGGGTCGTCCCCACAAGCCCAGTGCGAATCCGGCAGAGGTTGACTCGACCAGAGGGCGGCAAGGCCCGCAACGTCGGCTTCGCTGACGACCGAGAGGTCCGAAGCAATGCACGTCATTCGTTTTCCCATGCAGAAGACCGTCTTGGCCTTCGTCTGGCGGACGATCTCTGACACTCGATCGGAAGGAATGGAGTAATCCATTGGAACGTAGGCACGACCACTCTTCAGCGCGCCGAGAAAGCATACTGGCATATATGCGGACTTGTGCCCGTAGACGACAACCGGAGTTCGGTCGGCACGGAATTCCTTCTGCAGGTGTACGGCGAGTGCATCAGAAGCGTTCCAGAGTTCGCGATACGTCATCGAGCGGTCTTCTCCAACGACCGCAATGCGATCGGGCTGCTCCGCCACCCGCAGCCCGACCTCAGCCAAGAATCCCATGAAACCCTTCCCTCCAGAAACAGAAACGTATGGTGCGATTTAGATCGGCAGCAGGATCGGCAGTAAGAATAGTGTGGCTGGCATAAGGGCCGGCAACAAGCATGCCAAACTCGTGGTCAGGCCATGTCCTCCTTCTCGGTTATCAAGGGCGCTTCGATTTCCACCTCGGGAAGGTCCACGCGACGCACGGAGCGCAGGGCATAGAAACCCACAGTGGCAGCCGCCAGGGCAGCGAGGGCCCCTGTTGCTATGCTCCAACGAGGACCGAGGTGCTCACCGATCCATCCGATCACAGGTGCGCCGATCAGTGTTGAGCCGAGGAACGCCACACTCCACAGCGACATCACCCGGCCGCGCATAGTCGCCGTCGACTCCAGCTGGAGAATCGTGTTGCAGAGCGACATGAACGTGATCGAGCAGACACCGACAACGACCATACACAGCATCGCCACAGTGATGGTCGGCGAAAGCGACAGCGCGACCATGGCCACACCGAATCCCAGGGTCGCAAGCATCAAGGCTCCGGCCGAAGCGCTTCGACGCCCGGCGGTGGAGAGTCCCCCAATCACGGCCCCCACGCCCATGGCCGATGTGAGCGCTGCGTACGAGGAGGCGTCGCCCAGAAAGGTGAACTTGGCCAGGAGCGGCAAGCTCACCTGAAACTCGTAAGTCAGTGTGCCCATGATCGCCATCATCATGAGTACGCCGAAGATGAGTGGCGTTCTGCGCGCGTAGATGAGACCCTCGCGAATCTGACCCTTCGCGGCCTTGACCAACGCACTTCGGTGCAACTCGGAACCGGTCATACGCCACAACGACCACAGTGCGGCAATGAAAGACAGCCCGTTCAGCACGAAGCATGAGGCAAGGCCAACGCTCGCAATCAGTACCCCTGCAATCGCAGGGCCGATGACGCGACAGAGATTCACCTCAAGCGAGTTGAGCGTCACTGCGTTGCGTAGGGTCACAGCGCCGACAAGCTCGTGGACGAAGGTCTGTCTCGTGGGGTTGTCTACCGCGTTGACACAGCCCAGCAGCAGCGCGAACACGAACACCATCCATAGCCGGATCATGTCCGCCGCCACCAAGGCCCCAAGCGCCAGGGCAAGCACGGCAGCACAGCTTTGAGTCACAAATAGCAGCTTGCGTTTTGGAAACCGGTCGGCAAGCACTCCGCCGTAGGGAGCCAGAATGAAAATAGGGAGACACTGAAGCGCGGTCACAAGGCCAAGCGCAGAACCCGAGTTTGTGAGCTTCAGAACAAGCCATGACATGGCGATCGCCTGCATCCACGTCCCCGAAAGGGAAATGGCCTGCCCGGCGAAGAAGAGACGGTAGTTGCGCACCCCAAGTGACACGAATGTGGAGTGCGTCCACGCACGAATCGCAGAGCGCGGACCCCCTCGTGAGATACCCACACTGTCGTCTGCGCTACCCACGGTCACGTTCCAGGTTCTGGATCATCAGATCCAGCGCACGTTCAACGACCACAAGGTCCTGTTCCGAAACGCCCTCAAGTATCCGATGCTCGACGGCCGTAATCGGATCGGGAATCTCGACAAGGCGCGCTGCCGCTTCAGGGGCGAGTCGGAGAAGCCTTCCCCGCTTGTCATCGGGATTCTCAAGCCGCTCAAGCCATGACTTGCACACAAGCGCCTCAACGATAGCGGACAAGGTAGCTGGCTCGACCTGAAGGATCGCCTGAAGATCGCGCTGCGTGATCGCACCTGCGCGACGGACGCGAACTATGACCTGCCACTGGCTGCGCCCCAAACCGTAGGGCTTCAGCGCATCATCAATGAACTGACTGACGCGCAGATGGACACGCCTCACGCGATAGGTGACCTGTTTCGCCGGACCAGGATGGTTCATGCGCGCCGTCTCCAATACTTAGGTGCCTAAGTATAAACAGCGGACGCGCGCGCACACAAGAATGAGGTCAACTTACTTCTGGCGGATCTGAAGACTGCGCTGTCTGGGTACCGTGCCGGGATTGAGAGCGAGATAACCCCGGGCCAACATGAGGCCCGGGGTTATCTGATCGGTATGCAGCGGCTGGCTAGGCGCCCATGACGCCGGACCAACGTCCTCTTGAGATGCTCAATCTAGCCTGAGTTCAGGAGTTAGCACTATTTCCCCACCCAAAACGCGCTTCCCTCATAGGTGTACGTATCTGAATACGTGGTGATCACTTGGTCGCGCTCAGCTGCGGACACCGTGTAGAAATGGCTGCCGTTCTGCTTGTCGTAGAATCGATAGACAGGTTGACTGTCGACCGAAGACGTACTGACATTGAATGCGCTTCCCTCATAGGTGTACGTATCTGAATACGTGGTGATCACTTGATCGCGCTCAGCTGCGGACACCGTGTAGAAATGGCTGCCGTTCTGCTTGTTGTAGAAGCGGTAGACCGGTTGACTGTCGACCGAATCAGACGCACTGACATTGAACGCGCTTCCCTCATAGGTGTACGTATCTGAATACGTGGTGATCACTTGGTCGCGCTCAGCTGCGGACACCGTGTAGAAATGGCTGCCGTTCTGCTTGTCGTAGAATCGGTAGACGGGCTTCTTGACTTTGATGGTTCCAGGCAAAGCCGGGGTTGGGGTTACCGGTGAAGGTGTGGTTGGGGTTGCCGTCGGTTCGGGACTCGGAACCGGTTCCGTCACTGCGGCAGGTTTCGAAGTGTACACTCGAATATAGTCGATGTCGTAGTACGCGGGGAACGCCGTCGAGGCATCTGGCAAGCCGCCCCATGTACCACCTATGGCGGTGTTCACACATATCCACATGGGATCAGAAGGAATCGTGCCCGTGTAGCTACCGGCGAGAACGCCGTCGATGTAGTACTTGATATAGGTCGGCTGCCAATCAACGGCGAATGTGTGGAACGCGAGCGAGAAGTCGACACCGTTGTAGACCGACTGAGCGACGCCTACGCCGTTCTTGTGATACGTCATGTAGATGGTGCCGGGGGCGTTGCCGAGCATCTCCATGCAGTCGATCTCAAGCGTCGAATCGTTGGTGAGCCAGAACGCGGGCCAGATCCCCTGTCCTTTCGGAAGCTGCGCGCGCATTTCGAAATAGCCATAGCTGAACTTCTGGTGTGGCAGACTTGTGAGGATGCCTGAGGCATACGCGTAGCCATTGGTCGCGCGCTTTTCGCTCGTGAGCCGCAGATTGCCGTTCACAAGCGTGGCGTTCGCCGGGTCATAGTACTCAAGCTCGCCAGTCGTGTAGCGCGTGCTCCACGGCGTCAGCTTCGACCAGGACGCAGTATTCAGGGAGCCGCTGAACTCGTCGGAGAACACGAGAGTTGAAGGCGTTGCAGCTGCCGGCTGTACGCGCAAGGCGATCGCGCACAAGGCGAAAGCAAGTACGAGGACAACGAGTAGCCGTCTGATGAATCGTGCCATGTGAAACACCCTTCCTGTAATTCGCCGCAACAAGATCGTGCGACTGACCTACAAGAGGGAGTGTCGGCACTCAGGCCACTCGGCTTGAGGCAATTACGACGAACGGTCACTGGGGAAACACGGCCGCAAGCGAACATCGGATCACGCGAGGCGTCACATACACTGTATGACGGACGGCGCCAGGGGCTCTTTTAGCCCCTTGCGAGGAGTTCGCGATAAAGGCTCACGATGCGGCCGATCACGACATCGGCACGGTACTCGTTCTCGAATCGTATTCGCGCCGAGGCACCCATCTCATGCGCAAGCTCCGGTTCGTCCAAGAGCTGGGACATCGCCTTACGCAGCGCTTCTGAGTCTCCGGGAGGCACCAGTATACCGGTGACACCATTGTCAACTTGGTCGGAGAGTCCGCCCAGATCAGACGCTATAACCGACCGACTGGCCGCCATCGCCTCGAACGTGACGGTTGGGCAAGCGTCGAGACACAGCGACGGTATGGTGCCAAAGAGACTCCGCCGCCATGCTTCAAGAACCAACGCATGTGACTGGACCCCCAATGCGATCGCGCCGGATGGCAATGAATCCCGCACATTCGGCTCAATCCGCCCGATCAGCACGAGCGGCGGCGGCGACACCAGCCTAGAGTAGGCCGCCGAGAGAACATGCACTCCCTTGTCGGCGACGACATCTCCCACCTGTAAGATGAACGGTACCTGCGGAAGCACCTCAGCCTCGTCGGCCGCAATGGATGGAAGGAGCTGACTGTCTTCGGCGAAGTTGGGAACCACCTCGTAACGCACGCCATTCTCGGCGAGGCGATTCGCCCGAGCCACAGCAGTGCTGACTGGTATGAACAGGTCGGTGGCAGCGATCTCAGAGCGAAGCATCAATCGATTGCCGAGCAGCGTCACTGGACCCTTCGCGGCTCCGTAGCAGTGGCGGACACAGCGAAGACACCTCCGCAGGTCCGGTCCTGCACACAGGCTCTCACCGCAATACATCATTCGTCCCTGGGCACATGTTCGACCACAGTCATGAAGCGTCACGACGTAGCGGGCGTGCGAACTTCGCCGTATCGGCACAAACGAGCGGCCGAGCCAGTTGTGCGCGTGCACGATATCCGGTGAGTACTTCCCCACAAGGCGACGCAAGGCAAGAACGATTTCGGGATCTGGGACTGGAGGTGCATGGTGGCGCTCTGTCGTGAACAAGGGTGTGATGCGCTGGGCGGTGCCCTGGAGGCGGTGAATCTGAACACCGTCGTCAAGCTCGTCGGAAGGCAACACGGAGTCTGCGAGCGTCGCCACCGTGACTTGATGTCCGCGAGCGACAAGTCCGCGGGCAAGCGCACGCACATGGATCTCGACACCGCCTATCACGGGCGGGTAGAACTGGCTCAAGAGTAGTATCCGCATGGGACGGTCTCCTGCGTCAACACTGTCTTGGATGGGCGGGACTACCATCGCCTCAGCGCTCCAGCCACAGGGTCACCCGACGTAATTGAGTGTCCCCCGAAGCGTCACTAAGCACTGCTTCCACAATGTAGTTCGCATCGCCACTGGATTGTACCGAAAGGATCCGGATTTCTCCCGGAGAGAGGCGAAGCGAACTCTCGTGCAGCAATTGGCTTCCCTGGGTGACACGGAGACGATAGTTCCCCGTTGATGATGTCGCGTTGCGCACCCCAATACGGACGCCGCCGGCTGGGGAACCGGTATCCGGCAACATCCAAAGTTGAAGCACATTCGCGGTTTCGGGAACCGCGGAGCTGCTGACATCGACTGCGGGCGGCGCCGACGCCGAGGTGATCCACAGGGCCAGACCCAGTACGGCGTAGAACCCGATTGCGACCAGGGCCACGGCAATCGATTGCTTCAGTGGAGGCACATGGCGAACCCGACTCTGCGCTTCCCCGCCCTTGCAGCGCCGAAGAGCAACTGCATTCGCAACAAGAGTCAGACCGCCAAGTGAGGCCGCCCAGCTGGTCGTATTGAGACCCGTGGGAAGCTGCGCAACAACGAGCCCCACAAGTATCGTGAGCGCCAGACTCGTGCCTAGCACAATCGCGAAGCGCTCAAGGCGATCAAAATGGCCCCGGGGGTCGATGATCGAAACCAGTCCATAGCCCGGCAGCAGCACTACGAGGAGAAGACCAAACGGCAAGCGGAGCCAAGAAGGCGCACCCACAACAGACAATAGCGCGGCCACTAGGGCGATTGCACTCGCGGCCCAGAGAGATGCACGGCGCCCATTCATTTGGCCAACCTCGTCAGGTCATACATCTGGATGTTACCGCTGTCGAATACTCGGCTCGTCTCGGTAAGGTTGTCGAATTGGTCCAGCGTAGCTGCGCTGATGACCGGACCATAGTCGACGACTTCTTTCTCCCATTTCTCATAGAAGAACCCCTGTGGCGCGGATGCTCCTGCGATCCGGCGATCGATCACGGCGTACTGGATGTCAGCCTTCCGTATCATCCTGCGCTGGTAGTCCCCAAACTGGGGTGTCAGGAACAGCGCCGAGACTGAGGCCCCTTCGGTTGTCGTGATCATCCACTGGCGCCCATAGCTGCCCAGTAGGCTAGTGTTCGTTGAGTCGGCTGCAATGCGATGGCCCGGCCCAAGTTCCGTGCGCGCCCACGCAGCCGCCGCGAGTCCCTCGGCACTGACAGAGCTGTCACTCGCGCCGGGGGCATAAGGCCGAGGCATGCGGCTATAGGGTGAACTGCCGGCGATCACGCCTCCGGCCATCACGAGGAGGAGCAGGATAGCGAGCAACGGAGCCGGCACTCGGTAGCGCTTCTGAGTCCTGATCGATGCGACGCCGGCGCCAACCACCAGCGCAAGGCCGACATATACGAACGCCAGAGCACGAGATCCCACCTGCCAGCCGGTGGCCGTGAACCTCAGCAAGAGAGCAGCGGGATAGACAACTGAGGCGGCGATCAGGAGAGCTGGCAACACGTCTCTACGTATGTGGCGTCGCAAGTAGAGGAAGCCTAGCGGCATAGAAGCTACGATAAGAGCAACGGCCGTAAGGCCGGTGATCCGTTCCGTCAGAGAAGACGTCTGGCCCGACGAGGATTCGAACAAGCGCCGGCTCGTAGCCTCGCCAGTCATGATCCGCCATATCTCCTGCGCAGCGCCGACAAGATGGGGAGCGAGGTAGTTCACGGTCATGGTGGCTACACCGTCAAACCATGCGACAGCAGCGATGACGCCGAGCACCGGGACCCATACACCTCCGGGGGTCTTCTCGGAGGTCCGGCTACGAAACACCCGCACAAGAACGGCCCAAGCGACCAAAGCACCGATGAGAACATACGATGTCACGTGGTGCGTGACGATGACCACCAAGACCAGAAGCGCTGCGAACACATGCAGCCCGGCACGAAGTCCCCTCTCTTCCTGCTGCGCTCGATGCACCACGAACAAGCACAGGATGGCAAGTGGCAGGGCAAGTGACTCGTACGAGTATTGTGTGTCAAAGAACAGAAAGCTCGACGAAGTCATATACACGAGCGTACCCAAGCCCGCCAGCCACGTCGAACCGGCAACACGCTCAAGCAACAGGTAGAGCGCAATAACGGTCAAGAGTCGCGCGACACCGATAGTCATGATGCCAGCGGAGAACGCCGAAAGTCCCGTCAGCGTCATCACGGCATGAGTCACGATCTCAAGACCGGGATAGTACGGAGAGATCGGCAACAGCGGGTTCTGGGTAAAGAGATGCCCCGTCTGGACGATGTCATCGAGGGTACGGAAGTGCATGAACTCGTCGTATCCGACGAACAGCGTGGGGCTCTGGAAGACGTTCACGAAATACAGCACAAGTCCCGTCAGGACTAGGATGCTCAACGCTTCAGCGCGAGGAATACGTCTGCGCAAGAGCAGAAGCGCCGCCGGGGCAAACACCAGTAGTAACCCCAGCCAATACAGCGGAGTGACTCCGGTAGCGCCATTGCGAGCAGCATTGTCCGCCACAGCAACCGTCAGCATGCCGGCGGAAACAGAGACGACCGCCAATCCCAAACGCCACCAGTTCACTGCGGGCCGCGGTCGTTGCGGGCGAGCCTCTGAATCCGTCGAGGAATCCACCATACGCCCGGGGGCTAGGACCTCCCCATACGTTGACAGCACGCCTGCGGCGCACTCATCCCAACTGGGTAATGTCATCGACGGTACTGATCGTGGGTTTCGAAGCTCCTCGATCACCGTTAGAGCAACCGCTGCTGCATCGCTGTCGAGGGGGATTGAGCGCGCCAGTCCGCGGGCCGCAAGTTCCCTCAAGCCCGATGTATCGGTCACAAGTGCGGGGCGTCCAAGGGAAACCGCCTCAACAATCGCAAGCGGATGTGTCTCGAATTGGCTCAGAAGCACGACCAACGAGCTGCTCGCAAGCGTGTCGGCCATCGCCTGGCGATCTGCGGCCGGTATTGACTCGATCTTGACGCGTCCGGCCACACCTAGGCGCTCGGCCAACTGCTCGAGTTCGTTCTGATAAGGTCCGGAGCCCAAAATGAGCAAATCTGTGTCCGGTTCGGCGAGAAGAATCTGGGGCAGCGCCTCAATGATGCGCTGGTGGCCCTTGTAGCGCTCCAAACGGCCGATAGACACAATGGTCCGCCGTCCGCGATTCACCCCCCGGGGCTCGTTGGGATGCGGAAGGTCAGAGCCATTTGGGATGACCACGAACCGCTCACTCGGAATGCCGAGCCGCTGCGCGAAGAACTCCGCCTCGAATTGGGCAACCGCAATGAGTTTGCGAGCTCGAGCCAATAGTGGTCTCAGGACGCTCCACTGGACTCCACGCAACGCTGTTCGAAGGCCCGACGAATGCCCGCCTCCGTGGAACGTAAGGACATACGGAGTGCCCGTGCGCCAAGCCGCCAGCATCGCAAGCGGCGCCACGGCCGTGTGGTATGACTGAACGTGTACTACGTCCCAACCCCCCTTGCGGATGATCCGCCATATCGCCGGAGCGAAGTAGTAGTCGCGGTTGCGAGGCCAAGCGGGGACGCGAAGAACACGAACGCCGTCAATTGACTCCTCTTTCGGCAGCCTCTGCGTGCGATCCGTCGTGAGGATGGTGAGATCAACATTCGGAGCAAGCCGCCGAGCGACCTGGTCCACGTGATTCTCGACACCGCCAGTCAGCGGAAGATACCTCGGCGTTACCATCAGAACTCGTGGCCGTTTAGGCTGAGCGTCGGAAGATGCGGGGGTCGTGTCGATCAAGGAGCGCGCCGATAGTGCCTTGCCCGATGACTGCGAAGTCGGCTTCAAGGTGCCCGTAACGTAGCCCGCCGCGGTGACAGCGAGTCCGCCGACGATGGCGAAAGCACGAGCGAATCCCCATATATCCTTGCCCGTCAGAGCAGCACCGAGATTGCGAACTACCCCCGCGGGAAGAACTCGGAGCACCTGCCGGCGCTCCGAGGAAAGGCCATCCTGCTGCCCAAGCGCACGTGCCAGCCGCGCCTTCGAAATGCCTTCGCCGTAACAGCGAGCCCAGAAATACGACCAGCGACTCCGAGTGTCCGGAACGCGATGGCCGACACGTGCCGCCGGATCCAACAGAATGAGACCGTCGGGCCGGAGCCGTTGTGCGCGGATACACACCTCAGTCTCTTCGCATCCCAGCGGCTGATCGGCGGTACGTCCCAGTTCCGCGCTGAAACCGCCGGTCTCAAGGAGTACGTCGCGCCGAAATGACATGTTCGCGCCGATGATGTTGCGTACGGGAGAACGGTCCTGCGGCATCCCTACATAGCTGCATCCGAACACCCAGTAGAACTCCTCGGGCATCCAGCGAGGTTGTGTTGTCTCCCAGATCGGGTCGATCTTCCCACCAACTGCTAGAACGCGGTCGTCATCGTAGGCGCGTATCAGGTTCTCAAGCCAATCATGGTCAGCGACCGCGTCGTCATCGAGAAACGCAATGACCTCCGAAGTCGCTGCAGCCACGCCCGAGTTGCGAGCATCTGACAGGCCCGGACAACCGGCATTCTCAATCACTACCGCATCGCTGAACTCGAGAACGGCGCGCGCCAGCATCTCTCGATTGTGGTCGATGACGACGATGATCTCTTCAGGAATGCGCGTCTGGTTGCGTGCAGATCGAACTGCATCACATAAGGCAACCCAACGCTCAAACGAGTACGCGCAGATGATGACCGAGATTCGCCGCACTGCCCCGCCACACGAGCCCCAAGAGTCGGACGTCGTCTTGAGGCTCGTTTCTTGGCGGGCGTCCAGAAGTGCCACTCACGCCTCGTGTCCGGAACTGACGGACAAATCCAAGACAGGGGTCTCAGGTGGTGTCGACTTGACCAAGAGCACCGGAATGCCATCGTCTACTCCCGGGCGGCTGACAGCGCCTGTCCGTTCACGCAACAGTTGCTTGAGAACCCTCCAGCCATCGGGCAGCGGTCGCAGATGGGCCTCTCCGGCGATCCGACGGTACTCAAAACTCGCCACCTCGACGACTCGGAGACCGGTAATGGCAGCTCGTAGGTTCATCTCGCACTCGATCTCAAACCCCTCTGAGCGCAGATTCAACTCAGGCAGAACACGCCTCCAAAACGCCGTGTATCCATAGTTGAAGTCTGTGTAGCGCGTCCCAAACAGCAGGCGCACGAGCACGATGAAGCCCCAGTTCCCAAGCTTCCGCGTCCGAGTCATGTCAGCAGTACCCGCGCCGGGTATGAAGCGGCTGCCCTTGACGTATTCGGCTCCAGCTTGGAGAGCGCCGACGAAAGCGGGTATCTCGGCGGGATCGGTTGAACCATCGGCGTCGATTGCAACGATGGCATCGCCGGTCGCGGCGGCGAACCCGCAGCGGAGCGCATTCCCTTTGCCCTGACCATCTTGGCAGACAATCCGGATGTCGGGTCTTATCGAACGCGCCGTCTGAATGGTCCCGTCTGTAGAGTGCCCGTCGACCAGAATCACCTCGTAGACGTCCCGCGGAATCCTCGGCAGAACATGCCTAAGGTTCTCCGCTTCGTTGAGCGCGGCAATCACCACACTGACGCGAGGAGCGGTCAGTCCGCGAACACCTACCCCCTGCCGCCGCCGTTCGATCCCGATGTAGCTCGAGTATGAACGCTTGGCCTTCGTGCTTTCTTTCATGTGCTCTGATCCCCTCTATTCTCGCCTTGATCGCCAAACAGGACGATCTCCTCAGTTGACGCCTCGAGGCACGACGCCCCCTGAGACTCCGGCGAGTCTCGTGACATGATCCCAACGACCGGACTACCAACTACCCCTGCAAACCTCCACGTCTTCCGATCCCCGACCGGGTCGAACGCATGAGACTCCAGGCTGCGGTTCTATTCATCGGCAAGCGACTCCGGGTGCTTGAGTTCACGAGGTCGCACAGCGCTGCTGCGACTGACTGTCTTCAGAATCGCGACCCGGGCTTTGGCAGGTACAACTCGTCGGGAAACAGCGATGAACCAACTCGCCGTACTCTTCTGGGTTCGCGCCAGAATCCCTCCGGCGGACCGATTGAAAATCTGCAGGCGAACGTTCTCTCGGTTTGTGCGACACCAGACGGTCTTGTAGAACTCTTCACCTTCGAGTCCATCGTAGAGTGTGGCACCCTCGGCAATTGCCTGTTCAATAGAATACGCTAGGAGGAGTACTCCTGGAGCGTACTGACCCCAATCAGAGTCGAAACCGGTCGAATAGCCTTGCAGCACATCGCCGACCTGATAGCACAGGGTCGCGGCGATCACCTGATCTCCCTCGGTGATTCGAAAGAAGCGCAGGGACCCCTCACGGAGCGCATAGCGCGTAGTCGCCTCGTGAAACTCGACCACGTGCGGGTCGGCGAAACTGCCGGCGTAGCCGCGTCCCTCCCAGCGCGCCTGATGGAGGCGCACAAGCGCTGCGAGCGTTTCTGCTCGTTCCTTCTCGTCACACACGACACTGAAACGTGTCTCGGGATGCTCAACTTGCATCTCCGTCGAACCCCGGCGGACACGTCGCCTCGACCTGCGCGTGAGCCCCGCGAGGAACACCTCATAGCTGTCTGGCAGGACGGCACAGGGGCAGACCGCCGAGACCTCCGATGATGTCGGAAACCCCGCGGCCGAGAACAGCGTCGCGAGTTTCGAGGCTGTCGCACTATCCGCCGGCAGCTTGTTAAGATCCAGCACGTCCCACAAGGCCCTCGAATCGAGGAGCATGCCTGCAAACCCACGGAGCGCGGCATCCCGGTAGTCGGGCAACGCAATCATGTCGAGGTGATTCGGCGTCAGAAGCCCAGAACCCATGAATTCCCAGAGCCTCACACGAGCCCGTGTTGTTCGGCTTACAAGGGGCAGCGCCGCCACGAGTCGATCGCCCGCATGCGCCGTGAGTACGCGAAGGATACGGCCTTCGCCGAGCAGGGACAGCCAATTCGAGAGCCACGAGTGCGTAAGAAACACGGTGGGAGCTGAGATTTTGACCAAAGGATCCCATTCAGGCTCCAGGGCTGCGAACCCATCCCGCGTATCTACCCACCCGAGTTTGAGATCGCGGTCGTGCTCCATCCTATCCCCCGGTTGACAGCACACTGAATAGAAATATGATCCTACATGATGCTCAACCACACTGACAAGAAAGATCCCGATGCGGCCAAACAGACCTCACGTGCGCAAACGCGTGGCAAAGATCTATATGGGCGTATTCATCGTCATGGTCATCTGCATAATCGGCTTGGCCTGGCTGGATCCGCCCACCCCCTCTGGCCCAACTAAACCAAGCTATCGCCTGCTCTTCAACGAAGAGTTCGTGAGCACATCCTTGAATCTCAACCACTGGAACACGCAGATGGTCTGGGGCCGCAACACAACGGGCGAATTGCAGCACTATGATGCCAATGCACTTGCGCTTCGCCAGGGCAATCTAGTGATCATGGCGCAGAAGCAGCAGTCCGACGGCCGAGCGTACTCATCTGGCGTCATCACATCCTCAGGGCGGTTCGAATTCAAGTACGGCTATGCGGAGATCAGGGCCCGCGTTCCCAAAGGACAAGGACTCTGGCCAGCTTTCTGGCTTGCCCCGAGCGACAACGCCAGCACGAGTGAAATCGACGTCATGGAGATTCTGGGGCATGAGACAAACACGGTGCACATGACACTGCATTTTGCAGACACCCTAGGAGGACATGAAGACACTGGAACCGTATTCCTCGGCACGGACTTCTCGGCTGACTTCCACACATTCGCCGTCGACTGGAGCCCCGAGGCGGTCGTCTGGTACGTCGACGGAATTGAGCGTTCTCGCCAGACCACGAACGTCCCTGACGTGCCCATGTACCTGATCGCCAACCTCTCGATCGGCGGCGAGTGGGCAGGGGCACCGTCAGCCGATACCGTGTTCCCGTGTGAGTACGAAATCGACTACATCCGGGTGTTCAAGCACGAGTAGCCGCAGTTGCGTGTTGCTCAGCGGCTACGGAATCGGAAACGGAGTTCTTCCCTCGATAGCCGGCCACCAGTAGGTTTCCCCGCCGCAAGCAGTGATATCCCGAACGAGACACTCTGTCATACGCTCGCTCGACCTCGCATGATTCGCGGTGCCGAGAATCCATGTGCCGACTAGCGGAACGCGGGCGTAGATCACCTGAGCGGCCCTTTCCGCAGCCGAGGGAAACAGCCCTCGAAGCTGAGACCGATAGCTTGCTACGGCCGCAACACGCCCAAGGATCTCATCTTCGTTGAGCACAAGCAGACGATGGCAGACCGTTTCGCCCATCTCACCCGGGTCCGGAAGCTCACAACCGGGTCGCGAGGAATAAGGGTATTCACTGTAGTAGATGATGCGCTCCTCTCCGCAAACCGCCTGAACTCCGCGCCGGACGAGTTCGTGATCCACGTGTCCACCAACACCCGCCGGACAGAAGACAGGGGCCTCGGGATAGTCATCAAGCACCCTGCCGAGCCGATCTCGCAACGCCGCGACGAAGCGCTCCGCGTCGTCGGCATCCGGGCTGCAAATAGGCTTGGCATAGAAGGTATGACCGGCGGCATCCCTTCGATAGATCGCGTCATGCATCCCGAGGTGAACCGGACGAACGCCGAGAAGCCGCGCAGCCTCGAAATCTTCGGTCCGCCTCTGCTCAAAAGGCGTGTCGCCAAGACCCCATTGCCCGTGAGACTCCCGAGCCAATGCGGAGAGTGGCTTCCCAGGTTCGGTATCCGCCGTGCAGACGGTCACCACAATGACTTCCGCACCTGTACCGACCATGCGCCGGATGCCGCCGCCGCAAGACAGAGCGGCGTCGTCAAGATGCGGGGAGACGAAGATGACCGCACCCGTCACGTCCGCCGTGGTGATGCCGGACGGCGGCGTCTTCGTGGTATCCGGATGCGCTACATGCTCGAATGCGGCCATTTCCGCGCGCAATAAGGGGAGACAGATACTGCTATCGATAAGCCGTGGCGGCGTTTTGGGCGACGCAACCAACAGATTGTGCAGGTTGTGCGTTGTGTGAACCAGCCACGTGGCAATGCGCAGGCGGCTGATGTCCTCCGAGCGCACACCGACCGCGGACGCATACGAGACAAGAGCGTCGTGAAACGCTCCGCCATGCTCATCCGCAGGATCAAGCAGCCGCCGATATGAATCGATCATCAACGGGGTGTTCTCGGTGCCGTCCAGAATGAATGCCGTCGTCGCAAGGCAGTAGACGAGATCAAGCCCGGGCAGTCCCTCTTCTTCGCCTGCCTCCCAATCAAAGATCGCCAGACCGGTGTCTGTGACCATGATGTTCCAGGGCGTGCAGTCATTGTGGGAGAAGACGAGCGGCAACTCGCCCAAACCGGCAAGCGCTCTGCGAACGGCAGGCGCCAACTCCTCGTCGCCGAGCACAGCAAGCTGGCGCTCGAGACGCACCAGCCATGGCTCGATCAGGGCACCCCACCACTGCTCGCGTGGCCGCAGTCCCGGGCGCCCCGCGAAAGTCGCCAAGGCATCCGAGATCTCGGTTGCCACGCTGGAGTATCCGCGCTCGCTCGCGACCCTGACGAGTGGAGGACCCGCCACCGCTGTCTCGACCAGCACTGCGAAGCCCGGCTCCTCGCTCCACGCCACAGTCTTCGGCACCGCGATGTTCGTCAACCTGTCCACGGGCTGGCTTGCCAGCTGATCGAGGATCGCTCGCTCGCGGCGCACCTGCGAGTCGGACACGGGATGGCGTGGGGCCTTTGCCACCCAACGCAACTCTCTCTCTGAACCGGCGAATATCATCCAGTTGATCTTGTTTTCGTCGGTGTGCCCGCCCGTCCGCATAACTGAAGCTATTTCGGATGCCGAGACATCTTGACCGGCTGCTGCGATCGTCTGTGCAAGCCAGCCTGCGAAGTCATGCGGCGCCTCAGGATGAGAGCCCTGTATCAGTGGTTTGCGAGCCACCGTCACCACGGGGATGAATGGGTTGTGGAGCATCGCCTCAAGCAGCCAAGAAGCGACGCTTGCCGTAAGCCCTGAACCGAAGCGCTCGTTGGCGACTCGTCGCAGCACTCTTCTGTACCCGGCGGGGTGCGGGAACACCTGCAGCCACAGTACCGCGCTACGAATCCCGGGAGCGCGCCAATAGATGACCGTGTCCTCTAACCCAGCCTCGGCAAGTCTCTTACGAATGCCACGAATACCTCCCGCGCGAATCGATATCCACTCCGAGTAGCAGATCCCGCCGGGACGAAGCGCATTCACGCACAGACGCATGGCTTGAGCGTCCGGCTGCTCCACGACGCACAAATCGCAGTCGCCCGCCTCTGCACAACTCCCTGCAACGATTTGGCCGGGAAGTGCTGCCACTGACGCGCCGAGTGCGCCGTCGGCGAAGACAGCTGTCTTGACGGGAGCGGGACCAGGGAGGAGGAACCGCCAGTCGCTTCTACGCAGATTGCCTGCGGTAGAGAGCTCGCTGCCACCTTGCGATATTGCGTCCCCCGGGCGAAGAACACGCAGGATATCCGGCGCCGTCACCGCAATGACCACCATCTGCGTGATCAGCCAAGCCATGCCGACACCCGCGATGCCAAAGATGCGCAGCCCTACGAGAGTCAGACCGATCAAGAGAATCGAGCTTAAGACTTGTATCTCGACAACGCGCCGAATACGGCGCATGACCCGCAGGTATGACAGGTACCAAATGTTGATCATGAGCGGCAACGCGGCAAGCGCAAGCCAGCGCAGCAGACCGGTACCGGCCTGGGCGTACGCGGAACCGAAGATCGAAAGCACAAATGGAGCGGCAATACCCACGACGACCGCAGTCGGTACAACAAGCACGGCGATGTTGCGCAGTATCAATCGACTGTTGATGCCTGCCCTGTGCCGGTTCGCGGCCGTCTCCGCAGTAAACGAATTGGTCATCCCGCTGGCAACCAAGCTCAGCATGTTCATGATGATCCACGCCTGATAGAAGTAGGCGTTTTCCGCGGGCCCAAGAATTTGCAGAACGATCAGCGGAAGGAGTCTGACCGCCGCCTCCGCAACCATGTTACCAACATGATCGCCGGAGACTGATCCCGCGAACTCGCGCAGGGTGACGTGCCCCTCGGCGGGCGCACGTTCAACGCGATCAGGACGCAGGAACCGCGCGAACACCAGCCATGACACTAGGAGGATCGCAACAGGCGTTGGGAGGAACCAAGACGCCACAAGTCCGGTCCCGCCCAGCAGTCCAACTCCTAGCACGAGCAGGATGATCTTGAGAGAGTTGTACAAGAAGTTCTCGGCGAGAACCCAGACCGCTTGATGCGTACCGATCAGCACGCCGTCCTGCAGATAGAACACGCTCCAGGCCACGACAGCAAGCACGGCCCAGAGCGGGTGAATAGCACCACCCAGCAACCTGCTATCGAAGCCGAGAGAAGCGCTCAGAAGAACCCATAGACCTCCGGCGATCGCCGCCGAGACAATCGCAACCGCATACGCCGAGGCGACCATACGCCGCGCATGCCGTCCCGCACGCGGCACGAATCGCGACATGCCTCCGGCGAGGCCAAGTTGGGACAGACTTGAAACCAGCACGAGCGTAGAGATGACAGCCGAGCTCTCTCCAACGATCGCAACAGGGTAGAGCCGTGCCGCGAGCAGCCAGTAAGTGAATCCGAGCGCCGCAGACAGTACCTGGTTCGCCACGAGTGCGAATGCGTTCGCCTGCATTGGCGTGCGCACAAAACGCCCAAGGTCCAGTCGGCGCAAGACGCTCAAGATACCCCCTTGCGAACCATCGGTAGTGCAGGTGCCTGCACATGAAGCAATCCACTGCTATGCGTCATGCGCACGCTTCTCTCACAGACAATCAGAGAGAGGTCCCCAAGAGGACCTCTCTCTATCGTTGCGAGAGCACATAAGCGCCAGGACCCTAGATATCCATGTCCCACTTGGCGTACAACGTGATGCTCGCGGCGGGCATCGTCGAGAACGTGTACGGCGTGGTGAGCCCCGCGTCGCTGTACCACCCGGCGAATGTATATTCTTCCCTAGTCGGATCAGGTGTCGGAGAAGCGACCGCACTGCCATAGTCTAGGGTGATGGCGCCCACCGCCGAACCGCCGTTGCTTTCGAACGTGATGGTGTAGCTGTTCACGGTCCAATGTGCGTACAGAGTGATGTTCGCGACAATCGAGGTATTGGTGAAGTCGAACTGGACACCGCCAGTAGCGGCCGTGTACCAGCCGGAGAACGTGTAGCCTGTGCGCGTCGGATCGGGACTCGGAGTCCCGATCTTGGAATGGTAGTCGACCACGATGGGGCTGGGGGCGCCGGAACCACCATTGGCATCAAACGTAACGGTCTCTTGTGCGATAGTCACAGTAAGCGTCACTGTCGCCACATTGGACTCAGCTAGGCCGTCGTTCACCTTATAGGTGAAGGTGATGTGGCCCCAATTGTTGTCCGGTGCCCGATAGGTAAACGAGCCGTCGGCTGCAAGCGTGAGTGTTCCGTCCCCATCCGTCAGGCCCGAGACGACCGCGGCGGTCAGGATGTTACCGTCTGCGTCAGTATCGTTGGCAAGTACTCCGGAAACTGCCGGAACGGTAAGTGTCGTGCCCTGACCAACGGTGTAGGCGTCGTTGACAGCCACCGGAGCCTGATTGACACCGCTCACGGTGATCGTCACGGTGACCACGTTCGAGTCAGCCGTCCCATCGTTCGCCTTGTAGGTGAAGGTGTCGGCGCCCACATACCCGGTAGTGGGCGTGTAGGTGAACGAACCGGCAGCCGCAAGCGAGAGTGTGCCGTGTGCCGCCGTGGTGACAACGTAGGCGGAAAGCGTGTCTCCATCCGCATCGGTGTCGTTTACGAGTACCCCAGAGCCTGCCGAAACGGTGAGCACCGTGTCATGGCCGACATTGTAGGCGTCATTCGCTGCAACCGGCACCGTGTTGTTGGCCAGCCAGAATGCCGGACCCTCGTACCTGTAGACGTTGGGCCAGTTGGCAATGACGGCGTCTCTCTCGGTGTCTGAAGCCGTGTAGAAGTGGGAGCCGTTGGTCACGTTGTAGAAACGATAGACCGGAGTCGAGCCTGTCACGTTGGTCGCACACACGTTGTATGCAGGTCCATCGTAGGAGTAGATGTCGGGCCACGTGGCTATCACGGTATCGCGCTCGGAGGCCGAGACGGTGTAGAAGTGAGAACCGTTCTTCTTGTTGTAGAAACGGTAGAGCGGGGCGCTGTTGTCGGGATTGGAGGTGTTGATGGTGTACGCGGCGCCTTCAAACTTATACACGCTGTAGGTCGCTATCACGGTATCGCGCTCATCGGCAGATGCCGTGTAGAAGTGAGAGCCGTTCTGTAGGTTGTAGAAGCGGTAGACAGGTGCACGGGTCGCTGCCGATGCCGATGCCGGAAACGCAACCATCGCAATCCCGAGCACCGCTACGGCCAAGACCGCCATCGCGACAAAACGCATCGCCGGTGTCCTCGGTTCACATTGTTCCCTCACTGCAACTCCCCTTCCTACGCCTGCAGATCCCGATCCCCCTTGGACCGACCTGCAAGGGGGCCAGCCGAAGCGGACCCGCAAGCCAAGCTAGTGTTCATGCCTCATAGTACGTGAGGTTCGGGGTGAATAGGAAGAACCCCGAGCGAATTGGTGCGCGCCATCTGGGGTGCGATGGGCACCGCCACGGCCGAGCAGGTACAATAACGTTCCGGCCGACGAGCCGGTCGATACTGAGCGGAGACCCGAAAGGAGCCAGAGATGCGACGCAGGATCGCTTTCCTTGTCGTCGCAACGATCTCGTTGATCGTCCTGTCTGGCTCACTCGGTAATGCCCAGGTCATTGCGGGCAGCGCAGAGCCGATGGACACAACGCAAACGACATTCGCCATCATCAGCGACGAAGGCATGAACAACTGGTCTGAAGCCCAAGTCGCGAACCTTGTGGCGTCATGGAACCCCGCGTACATCATCAGCGCCGGCGACAACTACAATGCGCCCGCAGGCGGCACCGGAACCGGTCAGTACGACGAGTCGGTCGGCGCATACTATGGCGCCTGGCTCAAAGACATCACAACCACGGGCACACGCTGTCCGGTGGGACTTGCATCGATCAACGCTTTCTTTCCCGCAATGGGCAACCATGACTACTCCGACCCCACACCCGCCGGACCTGAGACGTATCTGGAGTACTTCACTCTGCCCGGCACTGATTTCACCAATACCTCGGGCAACGAGCGCTACTACGACTTCGTACAGGGACCCATCCACTTCTTCATCCTTGACTCAAACCCTGATGACCCTGATGGCTGCAGCAGCACTTCGAAGCAAGCGCAGTGGCTCAAAGCCCGGCTTGCCCGCTCAACTTCGACGTGGAATATCGTCTGCGACCACCACCCACCTTATTCGTCTGATGAGGACCATGGCTCGACCGACTACATGCAGTGGCCGTTTGCCGAGTGGGGCGCTGACGCTGTCATATCAGGGCATGCCCACGTCTACGAGCGAATCATGCGCGATGACATCGTGTACTTCGTCAATGGTCTCGGCGGCAGCAACCCCTACGTCTTCGTCACTCCCGTTTCCGGAAGCACAGTTCGCTATAGCGAAAACTGGGGTGCGCAGAAGGTGACCGTCACCGATGCGACACTGACTTTCGATTTCTACAGCATCGATGGCACGCTGATCGACAGCTATCAACTTCCCTCCCCCCCGACCACCGCTCCTACCGCACCGAGCGATCTACTTGCATCGATCATCTCCACATCGCAGGCCACCCTCTCTTGGATTGATACGGCCGACAACGAGGACGGGTTCAAGATCGAACGATCGGCTGATGGTGTCACGTGGACGCAGGTCGCCACCGTTGGTGCCGACACCGTCACCTTCACGAATAGCGGACTTAGCTCAAACACCACCCTCAGCTTCACAGCGGCTGCGACCGACGGGCAAGTCTCCACTTCGGGTGCGGACTGGGCGAGGGTCCAAGGCGCCACACAGGGCACGAGGTATGCGACCGGCGACATCGAGGTTGGGTCTCGCCTTTTCGCGGGGACCTATTACTGCAGCCGCGGCTATCTCGCCTTCGATTGCGGCGCTCTTCCTGTGGGCGAAGCCCTCCAATCGGCATATCTAACGCTCACGCGCGAAGGCGCTGCAACAGGCGACGACGACTTTTTCGCCTGCGCGTCGAACCAGTACGACGCGACCGCCCTGAGCCCCTACAACTATGACGGGCTTGGGACGGCCAAGCTCACCGACGCCATTAACCTGCCCACAGCAGACACTCCGACCCGGTTTGACTTCAACTTCGCCGGTCTGGCGTATCTCTCCTCTACCGGCCCGTATAAGTGGATCGGCTTGCGCGACCGGGCCGACATCGAAAACACCGTCCCTGTAGTGGATGACGAGTCTTGGCTGTGGGCGTCAGAGGCGACGGAATCGGCGTATCGCCCAATGCTCACTTTGGTCTATGCGGCTACTCCCCCTGTGGCGTACTTCCGCGTGAGGGCCTACAACAGCGCAGGCGACTCTGAGTACTCGAATGTCGCGACCAGTCACGTCAATCACGCTCCTGTCGCAGTAAGTGACACCTACACCGTTGGCCGGGACATGGTGCTTACGGCTTCAGCGGCTTCCGGTGTGCGTGCCAACGACACGGATCCGGATGCAGACCTGCTGGCCGCTCACGTCGTCACTACCACTGCGCACGGTTCGCTCTCACTTGCGACTGACGGCTCGTTCACCTACACACCGACTGCCCGGTATGTGGGCGTGGACACCTTCACCTACAAGGTGAACGACAGAATCGATGACTCCAATGTGGCAACTGTAACGATCACGATTGCGGCTCCACCGGCAGTTCCTGCACCTGTCTACCGCTTCTACAACCTACAGAACGGCTCTCACTTCTACACGGCATCTGCCGATGAGCGCGATACCGTGATAGCGACCTACAGCGTGTATAAGTTTGAAGGCGCCGCGTACACCATCAACACCTCCAATCCCGACAACAGCGCCCCGCTCTACCGTTTCTACAACAAGAAGAACGGTTCTCACTTCTACACCGTCTCGGCCTCCGAGCGAGATACCGTGATAGCCACGTGGCCCGACATCTACTCCTACGATGGACCCGCATACAACGTGTGTGCGACCAACGTGACAGACTCGACTCCGGTCTATCGTTTCTACAACGTGACCAACGGCTCTCACTTCTACACCGCTTCAGACACCGAGAGAGACGCCGTCATTGCCAACTGGCCCAACGTCTACAGGTACGAGGGTCCGGCATTCTGGCTGGCGCCCTGATCGCAAGGTCGGCCTGCTGCCGTCGAACACGTCCATGGTGACCGGGACCGTTATCGGCAGGCCCCCTTCTCGGTCACCATGCTCCCCCAGGCGCTCACGGGAACGTCGATCCACCCCGCATCCTCACCCGCAACCTGCTTGGCGTACCCTTTTGCCCCGGCAAAGGGGTACGCATCCTGCAGCGAGCCATAGCTGGTTCCCGCGACGGTCGCGCTGGTCTCGGGATTCACGAACTGGACCGAGCCACCGGAACCATCCATCACCGCTATCACCTGCGCCACCTGAGCGCCGTCCGCGGCGGGACCGGAGAAGACGATCACGACCTTGTCGGGATTGCCGACCGTCGCGACCTTGCCAGAACGGGATGCGGCCTAGGCAGCGCCCGTCAAGGCAGCAACCACTAGCACCGCCGCAAACACACCGGTCAGGATTGAGCGCGCGGCACTGTAGCGTCCTGGTTGAATGATGTTCCCCTCCCCCGATGAACCGACGAGCAAAGCGGCTCTGGCATGCCGCCGGAGCACCTGGAGCAAAGAAAAGCGGGGACCGAAGTCCCCTCCGACAGAACGCGATGATGAGGCCGTCTTTCCTACTGTCCCAGCCAGAACGCCGGACCCTCATAGCTGTAGGTTACCCCGTAGTGCCCGATCACGTAGTCGCGCTCAATCGCCGAGGCGGTGTAGAAGTGGCTGCCGTTGTTCTTGTTGAAGAAGCGGTAGACCGGAGTGGCACCGGCGGCCGGAGAGGCACACACATTGTAAGCAGGGCCTTCGTAGCTGTAAGTCACGCCGTAGTGCCCGATCACGTAGTCGCGCTCAATCGCCGAGGCGGTGTAGAAGTGGCTGCCGTTGTTCTTGTTATAGAAGCGGTAGAGCGGTGCGTTGTTGTTTGGGTTGGACGTGTTGACGGTGTAGGCGGCACCTTCGTAGGTGTAAGTCACGCCGTAGTGCCCGATCACGTAGTCGCGCTCATCGGCAGATGCGGTGTAGAAGTGGCTGCCGTTGTTCTTGTTGAAGAAGCGGTAGACCGAGTTCAGCGTGGGTGTCACACGCACTGCCTGCGCATATATGCTTACCTTATAGGGCGATGCGCCGGGATTGAGGCCATAGACGTCAACGCTCCAGACACCTCCCGGGGCAATCCGGACGTCTGAGCCATCGCCGAAGAGGCTGTCGATCACTTTGTCATCGGCATCCAGCTCCAAGCCGCCCACCATCGGCTCTTCGACCGTGTAGGCGGAATCGTTCCTGAATGTGCAGGTGTAGGTTCGAATGCCATCCACAACAGGCTTCTCGACCTGGCTTACCAAGGTGAGATCGACAGCCGTCGTGAACTCCGACGGTTGCACTCCTGAAGCCGATACCGTGACCGTAACGGGCAAACCTCTGATAACGGGCATATCGAACATCCACTTGAATGTCGCCGAATCTCCAGGTGCAACGTTGTACACGAATGCTACGCCATCTGGCTCCGTCGCCATGACATACCCATTGTAGGTCACGGTGTAGGAAATCTTGATGGGACCCATTGGGGACGCAGTATTGTTGGTTACCGATCCATCAACCCACAAGTAGCCGCCGCTCCAGTAGTGAACCTCTTCAGATGGAATTGAGACGAAGCTCGCAGCCCCAGCAAGCGATGGCACGAGCATGAAGACGGCAAGAAACAGCACTAGTACCGCAGTGATCCGCGATCGTCTGCGCCGAACACAGACTTCTCTGACGCGCACGATGCCCTCCTCTTTCGACGCTGTCGTATATCGAATTCGTTGAGTCGCAAGACCACCATATTCCCTAGACCCCATCCTAATCCCGCGCAAATGCGGCATCAAGAGCGATCTGTAATCTATTTCCAAGTAGGGCCCGCCCGCGACAATCGGAAAGCCGCGCTCATCAAAAAGACCCGTCAGAAACGCCATTCTGACAGGTCGGATGTGCGTGTGGAGCCGACGAGGGGATTCGAACCCCTGACCCCCGCATTACGAGTGCGGTGCTCTGGCCAGCTGAGCTACGTCGGCCTATCCGTGCCTCTACGCCGAGGGCGCCTGTCCCTCTGCGCTCCCGCCGCCCGATCCCGGGCGATGCCTCCGGCGCCTGCGCGCAGGTCGTGCCCCATCCGCCTCGCCGGCGGGCTGCCCTGCCTCGGGCGCCACCTGCGCTTTCGGCTGCTGCGAAGTCCGGCGCTTGCGATCGGTCCGCTCGGCCTTCTCTGCAGGAGCGGATGTCTCGGCCTGCGCCTGCGGCGCCGCGGCCACACCCTCGCCCGCCTTCGCACCGCCGCCGCGCCGACGCCGCTTGCGGCCGCCTTCGGCTTGCGGCTCGGCCGCCGCCGATGCCGCCGGAGCTTGCGCTCTGGCCGGAGCCGGCGTCTTGCTCGGCGCCTGTGCCCGCATCTTTGCGTCGGCTTCCCGGTCCATGGCCGCGAGCGCCGCCATTGCACCGTTGCCTTCGGCAGCCTCAAGAGCT
>JAAXUF010000010.1 GCA_013336165.1 Coriobacteriia bacterium | reverse complement strand
GGTCTCGCGCGAGCGGCGCGGCGCAGGGGCACTCATGCTGATCGAGACCGACGTCATCGTCGACGACGCCTCGGCAGCCCGAATCGCCGAGCAACCCGGGATCACAAGCGTGAGGCGCGTCTCGGCTGTATAGCGTCGCGGCCCGGGATACGGAGCCGATGGGTCGCATAACAGCGTCGGCCGGGAACCTTGGATACGGTTCCCGGCCGACGTTCAAGACCAATGCGGTTCTTGGGGACTTACTGCTTAGGCGGCACCGGAGGTGCCTTGGGTGCGACGGGAGGCGCCTTCGGCGCTCCGGCACCCGGAGCTCCGGGTGCGCCTGGGGCCTTCATGCCTGGTGCACCGGGTGCACCTGCGCCTGGTGCTCCCGGGCGGGGTGGCATTTTCGGAAGGTCTGCGCCGCACTTCTCGCAGACCTCCGCTGCATCAGCGTTGACGGCCTGGCACTTCAAGCAGATGTTCTGTATCGATACTGCTGCCGGTCTGAAGCACATATGTTTCTCTCCTTCTCAAGACACTTTCGTTCTACGCCGAACTCGCACGACGGGTAACTCGACCCGCTCGAGCACAACGCCACTACAGAGACTATCCCAGAAGACCGTGCGCTCCGCCATCACACCAACAGTAGGAAGTCGCCCGTCAGTATCGGGCAAAATGGCCTATTCCCGGCATACGCCTACATGATCGAGCCCTTCACGTCGGGCTCGCGTAGCAGTGGAGCTGCGGTGCCGGTTCCTTGACGCTCACAGGAGCTCTCAGAGTCCTCGGCTGCGTGTCAGCTAATCAAAGACCAGGCGCTTCCAGCCCACCTGCCTGCAGGAAACAACAGCCGATCATTATCGCCCAAGCATAGTGGGGCTTACGCATGGAATGCCACGCGCTGTTTGTGCGCATGCTGTCTACCACCCGTCGAAGAGAGGCAGTGGCCGAGATAGAGACGAAAAGCGACCTTCTACACTGGATCGAACGTCAAAAGTCTTCTACCGATGTAGGCAATTACGATGAGGAGCGCGCCTAGGATGCTAACCGCGATCAGGCCCGCAAACGCTCCGACGAAGCCACCTGTCGTGTCATATAGATAACCAACTGCTACTGGAGCGCCCGCGCCAAATAGACCGACTCCAACGCGTATGTTCGCGTGAATAGCCGTGTAGTCCTTTGATCCAAATATCTGTCGAATAAGCAACGGTATGCTCACCGACATCAATGAGTCATGAACACCAAAGAACAGTGCTGCCACTAGTATTACGTACTGGGCACTGCTGATAGGGATTCGGAATATGATGAGGGACATGAAGCCTAGTAGTCCCATCGAGACTACCACCAGTTGTAGCAGTGTAGTCTTCTGAACCCCCCACCTATCGTTGAGAACACCCATCAACAATCTATCCGCAATGCTTCCAATAGAGATTGCAGATATCAGAAGCGCCCCCGTGGCCGCACTGTAGCCAATCGATTGTGCAAACCCTGGCAGGTGGGGATTGATGCCGTGATAGGCAGCAACGACACCTCCAAAGACGAATAGGGCTATGAAAGAGACTGATTTCCAAGCTCTGGCGAAAGATATCCCGTGACGTTGCACTGAACCGCTGTCTTCGGAGGTCTCTTCATACCCATAGGGTTTCATGCCCATGTCTTCAGGCCGCAAGCGAAACACAAACAGTGTCCACGGAAGGATGCACGCAATACAGATTAGACCCGCAATGCCATAGGCAATCCGCCAGCCAAATGCGGAGATGTAGTAGTTCAGTAGCGGTGCAAATACCGCTGCACCTATTCCTGAGAAGGACGTCACGACGCCGTATGCTATGCCGCGCTTCTTCGAAAACCAGTTGCATATCATGCTTGCAGCCGGAAGAATGAAGATGCAGGAACCCGCAAGACCAAGCACCAGACCCGAGAGTTGCCATTGCCAGACCTGTGTATACGTTCCCATGAGGGCTATCGCTCCGGCAACCAAGACGGCACAGATGCTCATGATCAGGCGCAAGTTCAGCTTGGTAAGATACTTGCCCACGAACGGCATGGCCAAAGTTGTCCCGATGAAATATGCGGTCAAGTACGTCGAGAGTTCCGCCCTTGTGAACCCGAGCGCCGTGCACACCGGCACAAAGAACACACCCGCCGAATCCATCGCAGCGCCGATCCCACCGGCCTGCAGAAAACAACAGCCGATCATTATGATCCACGCATAGTGAATCTTCCGTACGGATCGGCTTCCCTCGACTGCGCACATACTGTTCTGCCCATCTGTCAGATTGGCTGGCTGATTCACTTGTGGCCACGCAGCAGAAGAACGAGTTGTGCCCGCTGCCCGCGTCGAACACTCGGCCAGCGGGCACAACTATATCCTAGGAGAGCTTCCTAGCCTCAGAGAGGCTAGGCGACTAGTTCTGGGTTGTTCTTGGTCTTTCCGTTTATGTACAAGATGCCTACCAACGCTAAGGCCGCCATGACGTAGCAACCCACCCAGGAAATCTGCCAACCGGCAAGTGTTCCTGAGACTCCGGCAAGACCGCCAAGGAAGACCAGAACGAACGAGGAGAGGTACTGACCACCGTTCTGAACTCCAGCGAGAATCGACAGTCCCATCGTCGCAGACTCGCGCGGCAGTGCCCTAACCGTGGCCATGATGAGGGCTGGGTTGAAGATGCCGAAGCCAAGGCCCCAGACGATTGCACCAAAGTAGTAGTTAGGAATGCTGACCTTCGTAACAAGGATGAGGAATCCTGTTGCCACAAGGACGACAGACGCCGGGAGTTCAAACCCTTTCGTGTACTTCCGGATGTAACCGTATAGCGTTGCGCCAACCGCTGACGACAAGGTAACCGTTGTCAGCAGGGTTCCGGACAGCGCAGCGGTTCCGAGCTTGGTCTTTGCAACCGTAATTGCCATGTTGGTGAACATCGAGAACTGGAAGAAGTTGTAGACACCAGCCCAGATGATGATTACCCAAACCCACATGGACATCTGGGCCCTACCCGACCCCACGGGTATGGGCTTCACATCAGGTTCAGGCAGCTTGATCGCTACAAGCAGGATGATCGGAACGATGAACAGATAGGCGATGAACGTGTATCTCCAAGACATGACGGCGAGCGCTCCACCGATGAGCTGGAATGCCGATCCCGACAACGCGCCCACAGCGGTCTTGTATCCCATTAGCCGATCACGTACATCGCCCGAGAACAGGTCCGCGATGAACGAGCTTGACATCGGGAAGATCATGCCTCGCCCAAAACCGAGCACGATACGAGCAATCAGAATGCTGTTGATGTCGTTCAAGAAAGCAGGTGCGATGCCGCCGAGCAACGTGCAGAGCATGGCGATCCACAGGATCGTCCTCTTCTTCATGAAGCGCTCAAGCACACCCACGGCGATTGCGCCGAAGATCGCCATCAGAGACGGGAGACTCTCGATCTGCTTGACCGTCTCGACGGGGACGTTCGGAAATGCCTTTGTGATCGCGCCAAGGGCTGGCGTCGAGAAGCCCTTCGCGTACTGGAACGTGATGACCGCTAACGCGGCGGCTTGCACCCCAAAACCATAGTTCTTCTTGATTACGTCAGCAACCGACGTCTTCACTTCTGGATCCTTCTCCATCAGACACCCCTTCTAAGCATCGACAGTTGTTATTTTGCTCCAAAGAGACTTATCAATTTCCCTATGTCGTTTAATTCCTCCATATTCTCGACAAGATCTTTGGCCTCTTCTGCAACTTGATCTGATATCGTCTGTGTGAACTTCAGATTCAGACGATATTTGTCAACAATCTCTTCATAGCTCATCGGATTCTTGAAGATGTCGCCCTTAGGGACTTCAGTCCTGGCGAAGTAGACTGCGCCGTCCTTCATTTTCACCTCGACGTTCGCCGTCAGATACTCCGCAGGCTCCAGACTGTCGACCAGCGTGATCTTGTCCAAGAGCGCCGTCAGTTCGGGTTGATTCATCATTTCAGGAGCGAAATGCTCCGGGCGCACCGTCTTGCGCAGAATCGCGTTGGCAGAAGCGAATCGAATGCTGAAGGCCCCACTGATTTGCGGTGTATCGCCCATCTCAAAGGGCTGCCCGACGAAGCCCTTCAGGGTACGAGGAGTGACGTGAATGACCACTGCTTCAATGTCTTCGACGTCTACGCTGTTCTGCGTAACGATTTCGACGCAGGCGTTGATTGCCGGGTGGGTGGCACGACAGGCCGACCAAGGCTTGATTACGCAATCCGCGTAGTAGATCTCTCCAAGACCCCTCATGAGCTTCTCGGGATCGGGGTTCCCGCAGTACATCTTGAAGAACCCGTGGGACCCGCCGATCGCGTCGCGCATTGCCGTGAACCCCATCTGGGCAAACTCGGCAGAGAAGATCGCGTTGCGCGCGGACAGACACATCGGAAGCTTGAAACTCATGGTCTTGTCATCGATGTTGTCAATGACTCCCGAGAGCTGGTTCTCGACTATTCCGAGCGCCTGGTCGAGTTGGACGGTATTAAGACCGAGAAGCCTACCGGCTACAGCGGTCGCGCCAAGCGCGTTCATCGTCCCGGTGTTGTCCCAACCTCCGTAGACGTCGAACCCCGATGCCGATCCGAGTCTAGCCGTGAGATCGTCACCGAGTGCAAGCGCCGCGAGCAGCTCTTTGCCGCTTGCCCTCTGCTTCTCCGCGACTGCGAGAGCAACCGGTACCGTAGTGCCGCTGATGTGCGCCGCGCTGCTCGTATGATTCTCTCCTTCAGCTTCAATAGCCTCGAAATCGAAGGAGCGCATCATCATGCTGTTGACCATTGCCGCATTGTGGGCCGGCACCTTGAGGCCATGAACCAAGACTGTGGATTCGCCTTGCCCGCCCCAACGAGTCGCCAACTCAACCAGTTCTCCGCACCCCGGGGCACGCGCGCCAGCAGCGATGACGCCAAGTGAGTCCAGAATCCTGACCTTCGCACGTGCGATCGCCTTGGCGTCGATAGAATCGAACCCGGTTTCCACAAGATGCTTGCATACCTGTTCCGTGACGTTCACTTCTTCCTCCTCCCGTACTCGATCTTCCGGAGCTGAGCTCCTATCCACCTCCTGATGGACAGGAGCTCAGCATCTCCAAGAGTCGTGACGCCTAGCGGGTGAGAAGCGCCCAGCGAGTTTTGCCGTCGAGCTTCTTGGCAAGGTCCTCAACTTCGCCGTGATACATGCACCAGGCCTGGCAGTGCTGTACGCACATCGGCATCTTGCCCTCGGCCACACGGTCCTCGCACATGTCGCACGCCTTGGTCAGCACGGGAAGGTAACTCCACTCCCACGTACCGGCCTGCTCCGTCGCCTCGTACTTCCAGGGTCCGGTCTCTGTAAGCTTGATGCCGAATTCGCCCTTCGGCAGATCGAGATGCTTCTTGCAAGCCACCTCACAGCTGTGGCAGCCGGTGCAGTACTCGTAATTGACGAGAATTCCCTTCATGTTTACGCCTCCTATCTCTGCCCACGGGTTTCGCCACGGACGTAGTCGCCGAATCCGCCGAGTCTCGTTACCTGCTCGCCTGGCATCGTGTCGCCTTCTTGGCACTTGTAGACACGAACCAGGAAGCTCTTGATGCCGGAACCGATACCGCCTTGACCGGTCTCAAACGCCTTGGTCAGGTTGTTCGGATTCGAGTCGAACGTACCGAAGAGAACCGGCTCAGCGGCCTCTTTCTCCGGGAACCACCAACCGTGCTCGGCGTGCACGACACCTGGCTTGATGCCTACGAACAGGGTCGCCTTCTGCCTGAATCGACCGTGGGGGCTCTCGATCCAAATCCAGTCGCCTTCGCTGATGTCGTACTCGGCTGCGGTACTGGGGTTGATCATGACGAGCGGATCCGGATGGAACTCGCGCATCGTGGGAAGCTGACGGTTCTCGCTGTGGAAGAACTCGTAGGAGCGGCCACCGCACGTCGCGATGATGGGGTAATCCTTGAACATCTCGGGATTGGCAGGGCCATCTTTGGGCTCAATGTGATACGGCATCGGATCGACACCCCAGTGGACGTATCCATACGACCAGAGCTCGAAGCGCCCGGTCGGAGTATCGAAGCCCAAGGCTCCGTCCTCACGGCACATGCCCTTCTCGTACTTCTTATACGTGGCGTCCCAGTCCCAGTACTTGAACCCGCCCCGAGCCTGAAGCTCCTCGAAGTCGCCTTCGTACGTGGTTCCGTTCTTGGCACGTTGGTCAGTGAGATACCAAGTGGAGAATTCCTTGTCGTCTTTCCAAGGCCAGTTGTCGGGAACAAGCGCCTTGCCGATCGTCAGAACGATATCCTCATCCGATTTTGCCTCGTAGTAGCTCGAGCACTTGGAGATGGAGCGGGCCGGAGTCCACCACGTGCGAACGGAGTTGCGTTCGCAGCTCATGGCGACGGGAAGTACGATGTCGGCGCAAGCGACTGCGGTCGGGGTCATGAACGGATCGGCCACGACTACGAAATCGATGCTCCTGATTGCCTCGAGGATGCGAGGGGCATCCATCGCAGAACAGGCCAGCGGGTTTCCGCTCTGGATCCACATCATCTTGATGGGATACGGCTCCCCTGTTTCGACAGCATGCAGAATGGTGTCAGATGCCGCGCAGGAGACGATGTCCGAATTCTCGATACCAGCCGAAGAGGTCAGCTTCTTGGCATATACGTCTCTCGGAATCAGGTCGTCACCGAGGCCGTAGCGCTTCTCGATGTCGAACGCGCACTTGATGAGCAAGTTGCCACCCGGGTTGTCAACGTTTCCGGTGATGGCCATGAGATCGCATGCCGCAGAAGTCACGCCGAGAGCAGATATCTGCTGCTCGAACGCAAGCCCCCACTGAATCGAGGCGCTGCTCGCGTTGGCGTACATGCGCGCCGCGCCAACGATATCGTCAACGTCGAGACCGCACACTTCAGCCGCCCACTCCGGAGTCTTGTCCTGGATGGACTCGACAAGCTGCTCGTAGCCGAAGCACCAGTTGTCGATGAACTCATGATCGACAAGGTCCTCGGTGATGATCACGTTGAGCAGCGCCATACCCAGAGCCGCGTCCGTGCCGGGGCGAACCTGTAGGAAGTACTCGGCCCGCGAGCCAAGCCACGTCAGACGAGGGTCGATCGAGATGATCTTCGTTCCCATCTGCATGCACTGGACAATCCAGTGTCCGAGGAAGCCGTCGGCGTTTGACTTCAGCGGCTCGTTGCCCCAGACCATGACGACTTCGGGTGCAACGAACTTCTCGCTCGCGTACCGATCCTCGTGGCCCTCCGAGACGTCGATGATCGTCATCTCGCCCATCTTTGCCGAAGCGCCGATCATGCGCGGCAGATAGCAGGCAAAACCCGTGAAGCCGAAGTTCGAGACGTTCGGAGTCTCGAGGCCGGCCGAGGCGAAGTACGGAAGCTGCCAGCCGATGTTGCGGCCAGTCCCATGCACGAGCGCAATCGAGTTCGAGCCGTATTCCTTCTTGACCGCATTCGTCTTCTCTACGATCTCGGCGACTGCGTCATCCCAAGAGATGCGCTCCCACTTGTTCTCGCCACGCTCGCCGGCGCGACGCATGGGGTACTTCAGGCGCGATGGGTTGTTGACTGCTTCGACCATGTCGAGGCAGCGCATGCAAAGCTTCCCACCGTTGAACGGCGCAAGCGGATCGCCTTCAATTCCGACGAGCTTCTCGTTCTCGTCGGTGAAGAGGAGAATGCCGCAGCCGTTGTGACAGCCAGGGGGTGACCAGTGGTTCGTGCGAGTAACGGTGAGGTCTCCCTCTTTCCAACGCCACTCGCCTTCGTGATAAGCCTTACGGTTGAGAGTCTCGAGAAACTCCTTGTAATCTGCCATTCCGCTCTCCTTTCGAAATTACACTCAGATGAACGCCGCACGTTTGCGATGCCAGCCCTTGCCTCCTCTCCCGACGATGCGTACAGACAACGACTGGCGTCTTCTCTTCCGGAAACGCTCGTTGTGCCCTGACTTCGAGAAAGCGCGAGGAACTGCTTCCTGACGCCGACGTGATCCTACTCAGCTTCGACCGCGGGGACATTGCCCCGGATATATGACTTGATTGATGACCCTATGCGATAGAGTATTACTTAGGCCTCTGACCTGCGGTTTTATGGTCAGATGAGAATGAGATGATGGGTCTGCTGGGCGTGATCACGGAGCGGAGTACGGCATGCACGCAGATGCGTGGAAGGCGGGGCCATATGCCACACACTGCCGTCCGGGCGCGCTGCCCGCCTCGGCACAACCGGGGCTGCTACGTTGCAGAGTCGCTGCCCAAACCAGACGTCTCGAAGAGTCCCTACTCCTTCGCCTGTTCCCCTTCGATGATGTCGAGCAGCTCCTGCTTCGAGTGCACATTCAGCTTTTTGTAGATTGCATAGATGTGGGTGCGGACCGTGTGGTTTGACAGCACCAAGGCCTCGGTGATGTACTCCGTGTCCCTGCCCTTAGCAAGCAGCGTCATCACTTCGAGCTGTCTTTCCGACAGACCGAATTGCTCCGCGATCTGCTCGCAGCGACCTTTTCCGTCCTTGGGTTCCTGCTGCGCGGGAAAATAGTCGGAGATGATGAACGTGCCGAATACTACGAATAGGGCAGCCGTTGAGATGATGATCACGACTGCCATCTCATTGGTTCTGGCAGCGCCGGAGAACGCCAAGTACCCTAGAACCCAGCCGATCAGCGCACCAATGACATTGGCAAGTCTTCCGTAAGAAAATGCCCCCAGCGAGTAGCCTGAGCGACTGACGACCAGTACTTGGGCTTGGCGATTCACGATTGATCGGCAGAAGCACGCCGCGAGAAGAACGCACGAACATGCGAACCTGCCTGGGGCGTTTACGAACGGCATCGGCAGTATCGTGAGCGTTATGAATGGAATGGTCCATCTGGCCATTAAGGGCTTGAGGTTCTTGCCGAATCTCCTGCTTGCAAATGCAATGAAGAACCCCGCTGCGACAATACTCATCCCAATGAACAAGGCGCCGTATGCCGATACGAACCCGATAGCAGAACTGCCTGCCAATCCCATTGCAATACTGTAGATCAGTGACGACAAAAACGGTTTGCCTGCAATCAGCGCTCTAGCTTTCTTTGGAGTATCTCTTGATACCGGTATTGCCGGAAGCTTCCCCGATAGAAACCCGCAGAGGGATGCCGAGAGCATCGCTATAACAGAGATCGCAATTATCAGAGGAGTGTACTGCATATATGAAACTATGATGTAGAGCGTACCAGATATGATAGTTGTAGTGATTGCATACAGATCCAGACGCCCACGATCCATAGATCCGAGAAAGTGCACCCAATTGAGCACTAAACATGCGTATCCTATGCCTGATATTCCCCATGCAATAATAACAAATGGTGCGCCCACCTTAGGAACAAGTAGAATAGCGCATGTTATGATAGCAATTGCAAACGGTATTACGGAGAATATGGTTGCTCTCTTCTTTGATGTCATTCTTTTAGAGAGCAACCATATCACTACAAAGGTCAATGTGAGAAAAGAGAGAAACGTGATACGGCACAGCTGTTGCAGAGACTGCCCTGATGCCGTCGCAGTTATTGGAGCGGGAGAGTAATACAGCAAGAGGGACCACGTAGAGCAAAGAGAGTATCCAATCAAGCCCAAGCTGAAAAGCAAGTTCGTCGACCACTTGTCGACCTCAGTCAGGGACTTCCAGTCGGTCAAGAACGAACCGTGCGGACTGACGGGTTCTCTCATTGGGTCTCCGTTACCGAAAGAAGTTCCCTCTGGCTTCAGTGCATGACATAAAGATTGTACTGCCTAGGCAACGTGCCTACGTATCGGCTTCACGGGGATCGGTCTCCTCGATGCGACAGCGCGATACGACTCCGAGAAGGCGTCTTTCGCATGAGCGAATACCGTGCCTCACGAACCTTCTCGGCCCCACATGCCCCGCTTGGATCCTTGGAGCCTGCTGTGGACTGTCCGCCGGGGATAGCCAACTCTCACTCAGCGGTATGGCTCCTCATCATCCAAGCAGGAAACCGGCCGGGGGCAAACCCCCGACCGGTTCGAGTTGGAGCACTCAGCAGCGACTAGGGGATGAAGCAGACGACCGTATCGCCCTTCTCGGCCATCTTCGCAGAGATCTCCTCCACAGGCACAACTTCCATACAGTTGCCCAGACAATGAAGCACGCATGCGGGCAGCTTCCCGGCCTCAGTCCTGTCAATGCACAAGTCACAGAGGTCGGTCGGAACAGGCACATAGTTCCATGTCCACTTGCCACCGAGCTTCATGGGGCCCATTTGGGTAAGCCGGATGCCCCACTCTTCGAGGGGGATATCGTGTTCGTTGCGGCACGACACCTCACAGGCATGGCAACCAGTGCAGTACTTGTAGTCGATCAGCAATCCATGGGTTTTCACAGGATACCTCCTTCTCTAATCCTCGACGGGGATCTCGAAACTATCAACCTTGCGGATTTGGCACATCACATTCTTGTAGGGCGCGCCGAAGCCGAGCTTTCCGATGGTCTTGTGGGGGATCATGCTGTTGATGCTCGACTTCCAGACACCGAAGAGGTTGGGCTCCTCGCCCTCCTGCTCCGGGTACCACCAGCCGTGCGCCGCGTGAACGACGCGAGGATCGACGATGGGCGAAAGATGGGCCTTCTCAATACCGCACCCGAGCTGATTCTCGATCAGCACCCAGTCGCCCTCTTCGATGCCGTATGCGGCGGCCGTATCGGGATGAATCTGAACGATGGCATCGGGTGTGATGGCGCGAAGCGACGCGATCTGACGGTGCTCCGAATGGAAGGAGGCCGTGTTCCTGCCGCCTGTGGTCATGACCAGGGGGTACCTCTCGGCATCTTCGGGCTTGCTGATCTGGCTGTAGACAGGCTCCTCGAAATACGGGAGCGCGTCTTCGCCCCAACCCGGGTACAAGCTCGACTTGAGCTCGATCATTCCTGTCGGCGTGTTGAAGCCTGGCTCACCGTCTGATCTCAGGAGGCCTTTCTCGTACTTCTTGTACTCGAACTTCTGCTGGATGACGCCGATGTCCTGGAACTCAGGGAACGTGACTCCCAACGACGGCTTGATCTGCTCGGTGAAGAAGTCCGAGACTGTCTCCCAGGGCCATGCCTTGGGATTGAGACGCTTGCCGACCAGGAAGTCGAGCTCAAGGTCCGAGATGCACTCACCAACGGTGACCGCCTTGTTCATGGCCATGACCGCGTGGGTGTTACGGCCGAAGTGCGGCAGGACGATACCGTCGTGCTCGGCGAAGGTGGACATCGGCAGGAAGAGGTCGCATAGCGCCATCGCCGTGGGGGTCATGAAGAGATCGTTCACGACGTTGAACTCGAGTCTCTTCAGGGCGTCGTACCAACGCTTCGGCTGAGCCGCTGATGTGTTGGCCAGCAAGTTGGACGAGTAGAACCATGCCATCTTGAGCGGATAAGGCTTCTCCGTCTCCAACGTGTCCAGAATGCAGTCGGGGTGCGCGATGACATGAGCGGCAGTGAAGCCGACGTACTTGGGGTCGGTGATCTGCTTCTCGATCATGCCCGGAGGAAGCTGCTGGGCGCACTCATAACGCCACTTGCCCATGAAGCTCGCCGGCACTGCCAGCGTCACGCCACCGGGGATATCGAAGTTGCCGGTGATAGCGACCAGCGCGAGGAAAGCGTGACCCGCCTGCACACCGTTGGTGTTCGTGTCGATTGCGAGACCCCACATCGCCGAAGAAGGCGAGTTGGTTGCAAACGCCCGCGCGGCGGCTGCGATTGTCTCTTTGGGAACCCAGGTGATCTTCTCAACCGTGTCGAGGTCATACTCGGCAGCGCGCGCGGCCAATGCCTTGAAGCCGTAGCACCACTTCTCGACGAAATCGTGATCGTAGAGATCCTCAGAGATGATGACGTTCAGCATACCGAGGCCAAGTGCGGCATCGGTGCCGGGACGTAGCTGCAGATGGTACTCGGCCCGGACGCCGATCCACGTGAGACGCGGGTCGACCGTAATGAACTTCGTGCCGCGCTTCATCAGGTCGATGATCGCGTGGCCGAAGAAACCGTCGGGGTTGGAGAACAACGGATCCTTGCCCCACATGAGAATGTACTTGGGGACTTCGTAGCCCGGGTGATCGTAGCGATCCGGGAAGTACGCAGCGTAGTCCAGCTCGGGATAGCCGGCGCCCAGAAGGAAGTCTGCAACACTGACTCGAGGTCCGTAGCAGGAGTCTCCACTCATCGGGAAGCACGAGTTGGGAGTTCCCAAAGCGGCATACGCCAAAGGACTCTTGTAGAGGGTTGCCTCGCGGCCGGTGCCCTGGAAGGCCACGATCGCCTCGGCGCCCCACTCGGCCTTGATGTGGTTCACGCGCTCCTCGATGATGTCGAGGGCCTCATCCCAGGTGATGCGTTCCCACTTGTCTTTGCCGCGGTCTTCGCGGGCGCGCTTCATCGGATAGATGATGCGGTCCTTGTGATACATATACTCGGGAAGTGTCAGGCAGCGAACGCACAGTCTCCCGTTTGTGATGGGATGCTCCGGATCTCCCTCAACCTTGACGACCTTGCCGTCCTTCACGTGGAGGTACATGCCGCACCCTACCGGATGATCGCCTGGAGGCGACCACGCGCAGGTACGGAACTTTATGACACCGTCACCACAGTCCACGATCCTTTCCGACATCACATGCTCCCTTCTCTGTCTCAGATTCTTATCTGCTTTGAACAACCGGTTCCTGGCTCTCCCCACGTCATTCCGAGGAGCAGTCGCGGGGCGTAAGGCTACTCAGACGCCGAAGGAGCCTTCGGTGCTCCGGGGGCCTTCGGCGCTACTGGTGCTTTCGGTGCTCCGGGGGCCTTCGGTGCTCCTGAAGCACCGGGAGTTCCGGGAGCGGCTTCTTGTAGACTCTCAAGTGAAATCTCGCAGAATGGGCATTCTTTGGGCAGCTGTCTCGCGATGCGGTTGATCCTCTTCCCGCATCCCGGACACTGCACCGGCCCCAATTCCGCTTCTGCTGGCCTAAAGCACATCTCATCTTCCTTTCCGCAGAGCGACCACACCAGGCCTTTTGGCCGGGACGGGGCATCGTCTGCGCTAGCGGTCCGCTGTTGCTAGGAGTGTAGGCAACGATGTCGCCGACAACATTGACCCGGATATATGACTTGGGGATGAGCCCTATGTGACCAAGTCTTAGTCGGGCCTCTGAACTGCGGTTTGTCGCCTGAAGAAAGACGAATGAGGGTACAAGGGGTTTGAGAATGCGCAGAGCGGTGGCGCGGAATGCAGCCTGCTCAGGTTCGCTCTCTCGGGATGTTGAAACGTTCGATCAGGTCCATCAACTCGTGACGCGAATGGACACCCGTCTTCCGATAGATGTTGTATATGTGGGCTTTCGCCGTGTGGTTCGAGATGAAGAGCTTGTTTTCGATGTACTCGGCATTACGGCCCTTGGCCAGCAGGAAAAGCACCTCACTCTCGCGAGACGAGAGTCCGTAGCGGTCTGCGACCATCGAACAGCGCTGCTTCCAGAGACTCTTTCCCCGCGAGCTTGAGGGACCGGCGTCCTGCTCCTCGCTCGAGTCCCCCCGCGGCGAAGAAAGCGCCACTCCGTCGGTGTACGGGTCTTCCACGATGAGGGCGGCGATGAGGATGAACATGCACATCAGCCCGATTGGCACGGCGATGACAAGCGCTCCATCGGCGACGCGAAAGGTCCCGTAACCCAGTAGCCATCCGGCCATCATCCCAAAGGCCCCAGCCACGCCACTTATGCTGAAGACCCGCACAGGCGAAAGTCCCGTGAGTCCGACTTCCTTCGATGCCACGCCGAGGTTCACGATCACGTGAGTCATGAACACAAAGAGGAGAAAGGCGTTGCAGAGAACCCGTCCTGTCACTCCCAGAAACGGCATGGGGAACAGGCCCACGGCCACACAAGGCGCGAGGAGTTTGAGCAGCAGGGTTCTCGTGATCACATGGGTCTTCCTCGCGTCGAACAGTATGACGACGCAGGAGAGGCCCACCGCACCACCCAAAGCGAACATGACACGAGGGGTGAGGAGTGCTTGTTCCACAAGGTAGTAGAGCGAGAAGCTGAGGCCGACACCGAACACGCCTGTCATCAATGCCGATTGCCATGAGGGACCAGAACGGTCATCCGCCTCTGAGATGCTTTCGATCTCTTCGCGAGACGAAGAACGCCAGAGATTCTGCAACGACACAAGGATTACCATCGAGAGCAGTTCGAGGATTGTCGCAAGTGCGAATGAGGTCGATCGGCCAAGGAACGAGATTCCCAAGGCGAGGAGCATCGCGAGCAACACGCTGCCGGCCAAGTAAGGCAGACCCCTGCTGCGCCCATGTGCGGAGAAGAACCCGCCCCACAGGAGGAACACACAAGCTCCTCCTGCGCCGGCAAGTCCCCACACCAAGAAGACGACGTGGGCAATGTCGGCAAGGGACGGGAACAGCAACACCAAACAACTCGACAACGCCAACAGTCCGACAACCGGCAAGAACCAGCTTCTGCGCGAGATGAACTCCGCAAGAAGCCAGCAGACAAAGAGCGCTATCGCTGCGCCGGCGATCATGATCACGCGAACGAACCACGATTCGTACCAGGAATGGACGGCCGTTGGCGCTGCGGTAGTGAGAAGGAGGAATACCCAGGTGAGAGATGAGGAGAATCCTACTAGGCCAATGACAAGAAGAGAGCCCTCTTTCCGCGTTGCTGTCGCACGCGCATCGGAAATCGCACCGGCCATGTCGCTCATAGACAACTCAGAGGGATTGCGACTGACAGCAGAGACAACTGGGGCTCCATCCATCAAGTTGATGTGAAGGTTGGCGGCCTAAACAGTATACGACACGGGCCCTAGAGCAAGTACAGCGCCGTGCGAATCGTTCGACCTGCCGACGTGCGGCCGATCTGACTCTTCCCCACCATCTCACTGGTCATTCGGAGGCAGTTCACGCCGTGGAGTTCCCGTCAGCGACGCTTTTCTCCTTCGCGCACGCGGTCAAGCATGCCGAGCACACCCCATCGCAGCCCCGCGTCTTGAGCGTATTGCAGCGCGGGCAACGTACTTCTGCGGACTTAAGTCCGCACTTTGGGCATTTCACCTGTACCGTCATCTCGCCCATCGCCTCCCCTACGCGATCCTGAGTACGTGTGCGATCACGCCGCCGAGAAGTACCGCGAACCCCGTTGAGCCCGCCACCAGTCCGAACATGTAGCGCCAACCGCGCTCCTTGAGCACCACGACGGTCGAAGCGATGCATGGCACGAACAGCGTGATCGTGACCATGGCGACCAGGAGTTGCGGGCTCGTAAGGTCCATCGAGAAGAAGCCAGCGGCGCCGAAGTCGCGCCGGATCATGCCCATCACGAATGCGGTCGCCGTCTCGCGCGGAAGCCCGAGCCAGCCCGTCATCAGTGGTGCCGCCGCAGTGGTGATCCATCCGAGCGCGCCCGTCACCTTGAGCAGGCCGAGGACCAGAGTGCCCACCGCGAAGAACATCGTCACCTCGCGCATGAATCCCCAGGCCTTGATGCCGGTCTTGCGCAGCATGTTGTCGACGCGGGGCAACCGAAGAGGAGGAAGGTCGATCAGGAGATCGCTGGACTGCCCGGGCACGAGCTTGTGCAGCAGCGTGCCCAGCGCGATGAACACTGCGGCTAGGATGGCGAAGTATGCAACGGTGTAGATCGGCGCGGCCGTGGTCATGAGTGCGGCGACGATTGCGAGTTGCGCCGAACATGGCACGGTGACCGCCATGAGCGCCGTTGCGATGAAGCGCTCCCGCCTGCTGCCAAGAACCCGCGTGGACAGCGTGCCCATCGTCACGCACCCGAGGCCGAGGATGAACGGGATCACCGCGCGGCCATTGAGGCCCATCGAAACGAGTATGCGGTCCGTGAGCGTAGCGATTCTCAGAAGGTATCCGCTGTCCTCCAGAAGCGAAAGCAGCAGGTAGAAGGCCGTGACCAGCGGCAGTATCACGCCGAGCAGCGTTGAGGGCGCCATCGTAAGCAGCCCAAACTGCCCCGCCAGAACCTCGAAGACAGCAGAATTCGGCGCGGCAAGATGCCCGACCAGCCCCTGCACCCAAGGAATGTAGTGGCCTTCCATCAGCGTGCCCTGCAGGAATCCGACGAGATTCCCCGCCACCAGCTTGCCGATCACCACGTAGATCGCACCCAGCAGCACCAGCAGCATCGGAATGCCGGTGAGCGGATGCATCATCGCGTGCGATAGCTTCGCCGAGAAGCTCGCGCCCTGCAGCGACTCGGTGACGACGTGGCCGCACATGTCGTCGACGCGTGCGCGCCTGCGCAGGTAGATCGCATCGCGCTCCCCGCCCGGCTCGGCGCCCAGACGCTCGCTCACCGCCTCGTCGCCCTCCAGCACCAGCAGCGCCTCAGCACGCGAACAGCCGAGGCGCTCGGCGGTCTCGGCGAGTACTGGCGCAAGCTCCGGGTCAGCATGGCCGACACGCGCTCGCGGAATGGCGGCCTTGAGTTCGGCGATACCCTCGCCTTCGACAGCGACGGTCTCGACAACCGGCACGCCGAGCAGGTCCTCGAGCAGGTCGCGGTCGATGCCGACTCCTTGATGGCGCGCTTCGTCCGCCATGTTGAGCGCGACGACCATGCGCTTGCCCATGTCAGCCAGCTGCAGCGTCAGGAACAGGTCGCGTTCGAGATGCGCCGAATCGACCACGTTGACCACGATATCGCCCGACAAGATGATGTCGCGCGCGACGGTCTCCTCATCGGTGAACGACGAGACGCCGTAGACGCCGGGGGTATCCACCACATCATGCTCGCCGAGACGCCCGCGCGTCAGCTCGACCGTGGTACCCGGGAAGTTGCTGACGTCCACGTACGTGCCCGTCAATGCGTTGAAGACGACCGACTTGCCCACGTTGGGATTGCCGACAAGGACGACGGCCTCGGCACCCTCGCGAACGTGTGTCCCGCCGGCGGAGTGGCAACTGGCGTTGGAGGCGGCCATGCGAGACAGCCTATGCGTCCAGCATGCGAACGCTGATCCGCTCGGCGAGCTTGCGGCCGATAGCGATCTCCTGGCGGCCGCTGCGGATGACAAGCGGACCTGCGGGCACACGGGTGACACATTGAACGCACGCGCCCTCGGCCATACCGAGGCGCAGCGCTTGGACTCGAGCGTGAGGATCGTCGACTGAGAGGATCTCCATGCGCTCGCCCTTGCGCGCGCAGTCCAGCGTGCACGACTCGCAGATGGCGGGAACCGGAACCTCCGCGCTGGTAGTGGCGTCGCTCACGGCTTCCTCCTTCCACTCGTTCGACTTCGCCAACTTCGTTACTTAGCCTATGCTAATTCTATCTCTACGTGCATACTACTCCCCTCTTCGCCAACCCGTCAACGAAATCTTACATGTTTAGTAATGATTCGATCCGAGACGCCCTCCAGAGCCTCTTCGCGCTACAATCGCCGCAGGCACGCGAAAGCGCACCGCATTGGTACTCTCGAAGGGAGCCGTCGTGGCCTACGCGTCGTTCCAGGAACTGCTGATCGCCAGCGCCCAACACGGTTCGCTCGGCAAGGCAGCGCTCGCGCGGGAAGCTGCCGAGACCGGCGCGGATCCCGCCACTCTCAACGCCCGCATGGCCGAGACGCTCGGCGTGATGCGCGAGGCCGTGGCGACCGGGCTTTCAGGCTCCGCGCGGTCGCGCTCGGGGTTCGTGGGAGGAGATGCCGCCAAGGTCGCGGCGTCGGGGGCGGGGCCGCTCGGCGGCATGGCGCGCGACGCCATCGCGGCGGGACTGGCGGTCGGCGAAGTCAACGCCGCAATGGGACGCATCGTCGCCGCACCCACCGGAGGAGCCTCGGGCGTGCTGCCGGCGGTGGTGCTGAACGTGGGCGCCCAGTGCGGGGCAGACGATGCCGCGCTCGTCGACGCGCTGTTCGCGGCCGCGGGCATCGGCGCCGTGATCGCAGCGCGCGCGACGCTTTCGGGCGCGGCCGGCGGATGCCAGGCCGAGATCGGGTCCGGCTCGGCGATGGCCGCTGCGGCGGCCGTCCAGCTTTCGGGCGGAACAACCGAGCAGGCCGGGCACGCAGCCGCACTGGCGCTGCAGGGGCAGCTCGGCTTGGTGTGCGACCCGATCGGCGGGCTGGTTGAGGTTCCGTGCGTGTACCGCAACGCGACCGGTGTGGCCGTGGCGCTCGCGGCAACCGAGATGGCGCTCGCCGGCGTGGAGTTCCCTGTGCCGCTGGATCAGGTCATCGATGCGATGGGGTCGGTGGGGCGCTCACTTCCGCCGAGCCTACGCGAGACCGCGCAGGGCGGGCTAGCCGCAACGCCCAAGGGTCGCGAGATGGCTGCGGGGCTGGCGACTGGGTAGAAACTCCACGCAACGCTTGTCGCCGGAATGAGAACGGAGACCCCCTGAGATGAACGAAGATGCACCCGATACGGCCAAGAAGAACGCAACGGAACCGACCGCTCGCCGCAGGCCGCGTGCGAACAAGGCTGACGGCGAGGCCGAGGTACTTGCGAACATCGCCGAGATGTCGGGATCGGATCGTGACATGGCCGAGCGGCTCCATGCGATCATCAAAGCCAATGCGCCGATTCTCTCGCCGAAACTCTGGTACGGGATGCCCGCGTACGCCAAGGACGGCAAGGTCATCTGTTTCTTCCAAAGCGCACAGAAGTTCAAGACGCGGTACGCGACGTTCGGCTTCCAGCACGATGCGAACCTTGACGAGGGCCACATGTGGCCGGTTGCGTTCGCTCTGACGGAGTTGACCGCAGCCGAAGAGACGATGATCGGCGCGCTGGTGAAGAAAGCTGTGAGCTGAGAAGTCCTGGATTCCTCTTATGCGCCTGCGGCGCCAAGTACCTCTCGCATCCGCTGTATGCGGACCAATTCGGGATCGTCGTTGAAGCTGAACGCAGGCCAGGCGAAGAAGAGTGCTCCAAACAGGTCATCCCGAAACCGAGGTTCCGATATGCTTCCGGGCCGATTGTCTGCCGGAAGAACCTTCTCGAGCGCACCCAGCATCGCTTCGGGGTCTTTGGCAAGAAGCATGCCCTCCGAGTCGGCGCATTCCGCGTTGACCGCCTGTGCTCGCCTGTATCCGGCCAAGACAAAGAATGAGGTGATGCCGAAGCACGTCCTGATTGCGCGATAGAGCAGCGACCCGTCTGAGGGGTTGTCATCCCGCTCTTGCAGCAGTCCATCTGCCGCGCTTCCCACCTCAGATGCCGCACCGAAAAGCTCAGCGAGAACGGTTGCGGTCCGTGCTGACCCATCGCGCACACGAGCGATGAGGTGAGTGAATACACAGCGAAGTTCGCTTTCAGACAGACGGTCGAGGAGGCCATTGGTGACGCCGATCCATGCCGTCTGGGGGGTGTAGGCAATCACAAAGGCATTCACTGAACCGTCGGGGATGAGTGCAAGCCTCGGCACGGGCATCCCGCTCACGATCGCCGCATCGTGAAGTGCGGACTTGGCCACTGGATACGATCCGGTCGGAACGGGGATGGCGCGCAACCGCCCGAGTAGCGCCGCCTCCCTTTGCCGCACTCTCCTGAGACAGAAGATCCCAAAGAGCACCGCACACACGGCCCATGTCATGAAGAAGATGGCGGGAAACCGCCCGATGAACCATGAGAGCGAGCCGAGCAGAACAGACACACCAGCTTGATACCCCCCGAACAGCAGAACCAGAAAGACACTTGCGTGCAGGGCAAGCACCACCAACACGCTTGACAGCGCGACGTATACCACCAAGAAGTTCCGCAGACGCTTGCGATTGCGCTGCGCCCGCTCTGGGAGTGGCTCGAACCTGTCAAACATCGCGCTGCGGTCTCGGATCGGGTCTGCCGGCATCTGTGTTCTCCTTGCAGGTCTCGGTGGGCTCAGGCAAGGCCAAGCGGCTCAAGGAGCGAATCCGCCCAGTCGTCCACCGCGCCAAAGTCACGCAGGTCAAGTGATCCCATACTGCGAAACGCGGGGTTGTTGTCCGGAAAGCGCAACAAAGACGGCTCAACCCGCCCGCCGAAAACAGCGATGCTGACCGGATGCAGCCAAGGGTGCTTCGCCAACCCCTTGTCCAGGTGCTGGCGTGCGCCGACGAACTGCTCAGGCGTGTCCTCGATGGGGCCGAGACCAAAGAGCGCCACCGGCATCGCGGTCAGTGCCGAGTGATGACGTCTCATGAACCGATGCGCCTCGCCGCGCCAGCGGAAGAAATAGAGCGCCGTGCCGAGAACCACGGCAGAATAGCCCTCGAGATCACGCACCTCACCCGCCGCTTGAACGGACGTCTCGATTCCGTGCGAGTGCAGTCTCGATGCGACGGCTTCGGCTACCTCGCGCGTCGAGCCGTACTTGGTCGCGTAGGCAACCAGAACGGAAACCATAACACCCCGCCTCCCTCTTGAATGTCGCTTGTGTCGGTGATTCCCCAGTCATCCGCGCGGACAGGCAGTCACATGCAGCAGTTGCCTTTGTTGGACTTCACGATCTCATCGTCTACATCCGGCTCGACATCTTGCACCTTGGCCAGAACGCGCTCGAACTTGCTGCGATCGCCACGGGAAGCTCGCTCCTGAAGATAGTCAACAGTCATGAGCGCCGCCATCTTCTCAGCCAGTGCGGTTGAAATGAGCTGGTTGATCGAAACGTCCTCCGCCTTGGCGAGTTCGCGTGCCTTTTTGTGGAGCGACTCCGGGAGTCGCAAACTGATGGTACTCATTTTGACGGACCTCCTATCCTTCTCAAGAATTCACCGGGCGTGATCGCCGTGACACCGAAACGCTTCGAACCGGCGAAATCTTTTACGTTGTGGGTGACCACCACCTCGCACCCCGCCTCTGTGGCCAGTTCGAGCACGTGGTCGTCGCGCGAGTCCCGCAGGGTAGGTCGCCATAGGAGGTGGATCTCCTGCAGATGCGCCACGCCGCACAGGTAATCGATGACGTCATCAATGTCCTCGTGTGAGAGCCCGATCGCGTCCGACATCCGTTTGGCGACGTCCTCGTATTCGAGCACAAGCGGAACGGACAGAGCAATCTCGAACTCCGAACCGCCGACGAGCGCCAAGAGCCGGTGCGAAGCGCCTTGCGACGATCGCAGAGCCGAGACGAACACATTGGTGTCGATCACGATTCGAGTGGCCATGTCGGTATCATAGGCGATACCACCCAACGAGTCAACACTGCTTGCCTACGCCTAACGTCCGTCGAAGAGAGACCAGCACTTCTGGTTACGCAGCCGTTCGTCATCGAGCACCAAGTCTCGGATCTCGGAAGGAAGCTGTGCTCGCTGCCACCGACACTCTGCCCGACCGGCTTCTTCGCGATCGTCTGGATCCGTCGCCGCACGGACGGCTCTGATGGCGTACGCGGCCGCCCCAAGTTCGTGGTCTGCCATATGGGCCACCGCCACCGCGTGGCCGGCCGCGCGAGCCGCTTCCTTTGCAGCCGCGGACGCCTCTCTAGCTGCATCGTGTGCCGAGAAGGCCGCAGTGCGCGCCTGAGTCATCGTGATCTCACCACGCGCCCACGCGCGTGCTTGCTCGATCGCCTGACGCGGGCGCGCGTCCTCAGGATGGACCTGCTCGAAGAGATGCAGTACGTGCTCCGCGCAGGCCGCGGCCCACACCGCAAGAAGCCGGTGGTCAGCGTCCGTAAGGGTGCCGCCGCGACGCACCGTGATAAGCCGAGGATCTCGCCGCCCCTTGTCATACATGACCATCGCACCCATCGCGGTCCCCCCTGTTCTGCCCAGCGTTGACGCATGAACGCAGGCATTAGCGTACCGCTTTCACTGCCGGCTATTGCCTTCGCCATGCCGATTCCTCACCACATTTGTGTAGAATGGACAACATTGGCGATCGGGACGTCGCTCAATCGGGATCACAACACAGGGGGGTACTTCAATGCGTAGAATCGCGTTCGCGTTGCTGCTCGTTCTTGCGATTGTCGGCGTTGCCGGTTGCGGGACCAAAGCGACGTCTTCCGGCGCTTCGGGGTCAGCCACTCAGCAGACCGGCCCTGGGAGCGATGCATGGAAGAAGCAGGTCAGCGCGTACTTCGCTCAGTGGGATACCGTAGACGATAAAGAAATCGCGGCACAGCAAGTCTTCATTGACTTCACGAAGCTCCTCAACAATGGCACGGGACCATCCGAAGCCCAAATCGCGACGCTCGTAAAGACTTCGAATGAGTACCCACAACTCGTCAAGGACGCCGAGGCGATAGTCCCGCCGGAGGAGTTGAAGGCTTATCACGCACTGTGGCTAAAGACCCTCGCAGCGGGATCTGATGCCTTCAAGGCAATGGGCGAAGGCATGATCGACCTTGACCTCGCCAAGATCAAGACGGCCGAGAAGCTCGCTGTCACTGCCGATACCGCAAAGGAAGCGCAGGACGTAGAGCTCGCGCGTTTCAACAAAACCTATGGGACGAATTACTAGGGACTCTGCGTGGCGATCACCTCTCGTTGGGTTTGTCGCTGATTCCCTTCAGATGTCTCACCGCGCGATTAACGCCCAGCCTTGATGCGCTCGTCATCCGTCGTGAAGCCCTTGGTGAGCAACTCCGAAAGTCGCGCACTCGCCCACTGCCGAAGACTCAGTACCGCGAGCCGAACGCACCCGATACCCACAGCGAAGATGGCCTCGAGATTGTAGTGGTCGACCGACCTTGTCACCGAACGCGAACCCTCGATTTGAACTATTCGGAATTCCCGAAGAGTTGCTCCCGACTCGATCTCTTCATCCACATAGAGCGACTTCAGATGTTCATTCACTGTGGGCACAGACACTGAGAGATATTCTACGTATATGCGATCAGACCAGATGGGCGGATTCCACAGCAAGACGCACGTCTACTCAACTGAGAGATGACGCCGGGATCCGCGTAGAGGTAGCTCTGTGGGGCGACTGCTCCTGGCACTATCTCAGTCAACATCACAGGCTCGACGAGAGGGGACACTCTCCCGACGTGAATTGCAACTCCCTCGCCTTTGCCTTCGTAGTAGTCCATGAACGCTGCTTCGCCGATGTCCCCTAGCGTGGCAAACCGCTCCCAGAGCGCCGCCGGCTCTGCCTCGGTTATGTCTTCAACTTCGAAATATCCCACAACCCGCTGCACTGGACTCGTCGCATAGACAACGACGTGGCTGATCTCACGCCCAAAACGCACACGTCGGAATTCAACGCGCTTGCGCCCGCCCATGATGGCGTCGGCCCAATGCGGCTTGATGGACATCAGTACAACCGCTGGATCTTTGCTGTCAGCCACGCTTCTCCTCCTGCAATTGCCTGGATGGTCTGCGGGACGTCTCGGAGAACTCCATTGTTGACAAGTTCTCGATATATGAGACGACCAGACGGCTTAAGAGCGACTACCTGTCGAAATAGCACTGCGAGCAATTCGCCTTGAGTACAGAGTTGCTCAATCGAATGATAGTCGAATACCGTGCTCTTCCCCACGAACCGTGCGATGTCGTCGGGGTTGGCCGATCGAAGCGTACTTTCCACAACGCCTATGACATCAACAGCTCTCCAGTCGTCGGAACGATAGAACAGCAGTACCGCTCCCGGCTCAATGCTGCGGATACCCGAATGCGACAAGTAAGCCTTTCGCATACTGTTGCCACACGGCTGGCAACCATCCAAGGCAGCCATCTCCAGTTCTGGAAACAACTGGCGGTGAAACCTCGGCTGAATGGGAACAACGTAGGTCTGTCCCGGGACAAGTTTCGCCGCCTGTGGGCCGAACTGGATGTGAAACTCCAGCCCATCGAGCTCAAGAACCTCCGCCGGGCTTGGCGTGAGCCTTTTGAGCCGCACTTGCTCACCTGCCGAGTTGATGGAATGTTGGTTGAAACCGAACTCTTCGAGAAGGCCAATCAGCAGCCAGTGATTGGGAAAGACCGTCACAATGATGTTCTCAAACGAATTCCCAAATGCATAATCGAACACCGCCCGAAGGAGCAACTCGCCATAACGATTACCGTTGAAATCATCGCAGACCTTGAGGCTGCAAAGCTTGATGGTCTTCCCGGCCAATCCGTATTCCGCAGGATCTTGGTCGGCTTTGACAATCGCAACCCCTGCATATCGAGTGCCGACTTCGACCACCCACGCCCGACGTCCCTTGCGCTTGCAGTTTGAGAGCCATTCATCGAATCTTTCATACTCTTCGCGAAACGATTCCCAGATCGGATCGTTCGAGTCGAGTTCATGGCAGGTGACCGCCCGCACCAATGGTGGAGTCTCGGGAGTCGTATCATAGAGGTCCCGGAGCACCGAGACCGCCTCGTTAACTGTCAACACGCGGTTGTCGAGTTCTAAGCGGCGCGCCTTGGCATGTATGCCTTTGTCTTCCGTGACCAAATAGTCGACGGCATCTCCGCCGACTGCCGCGAGCAGCGCGTGATCAACCCAGTCGTGAGAGCCGATCTCGACGCGTCCGACCACATTCTCGAGATGCGCTGTGATCGTAGGCGGAGAGACGAGTGACACGTACTTGCCGATCAGCTGTTCACGGAGCTCAGCCCGAACCCCATCTTTGTCACGCCCGAAATCCTCAGCAGTAATGGGATGAACACAGAGTTGATGTCCTTGGCCGGAGGCAAGTCGGCTGAGTTCGGCAGCATTGGGCAACCCACGCTCACGATCTCCGAGTGCAACGGGCTCCAAGGCAATCAGTACATTGGTGTCAATCAGTAGGCGCAGGATGCCCTCCTATAGAGATACCCCCGAAGATGGATCAAGTGCCCTACTCAGATCTATCTCGATTCTAATTCATGTGCCGACCAGCGTGCCCAGTCGTCGGAGCACCGCTTCTACGTCCTCTTGCGGCATCTTGCAAGCCAACTCCGCGCCTCGCGCCCTCCAGTCGAGGCTCTTGACCTGGTCCGACAGAACGGCGCCGCTCACGGACAATCCGTCAGTAATAGACACCTCGAACGGATAACCCTTCACCTGGCTTGTGATCGGACACATGATGGCGAGCCCGACCTTGCGGTTGTAGGAGCCGGGCGAGAGGACCAACGCCGGTCTGCGGTCAATCTGTTCGTGCCCGACACTCGGGCGCATCGTGATCCAAACAATATCGCCGCGCTCCGGGACCCAGTGCATGCTACCAAGCCTCCGAAGCCTGCGCCGGACCGGTATCGACCTCGTCATGCAGGTTGTCTTCTGTCACGCCATCGAGCAGTTCATCGAGACTGGGTGACCATATGGACGAAGGCTCCACAAGAAGACCGCCTTTGACGAGTCGCATCTCAACCGAAGAGTCCTCCTTGAGGCCGACTTCCTCGGCGAACGTCTTCGGAATTCTGACGGCGAGGCTGTTGCCCCACCGCTGGACTTTGGTCTTCACGGCAACCTCCTTACGTCGGTATCTACAATGAGTATACCATCAGAGAGCGGCAGCGCTTATGCCAGCATCGAGAGCAGATAGCGTGGTGTTCAAGCCCGGTAGATGTGGGCGTCAGAAATGCAGATGTTGCACTTCAAACTTGCAGGCAGACCGACACGCGCCTACTGGAGAGAAAGCGCCCACCCGTCAGGGATGTCCGCCATAGCATCCGATAGCACCGCGACCTCGCGCGCTCGCGAAGCGCCGTTGGCCGAGTAGCACAGCTCGAAGGTCTCGCGCCGACGGTCTGGGTACAGGCGAACGACATGCGGCGAGTTGTCGTACGTGAGTAGCCAAGCCGACTGCGCACGCTCGTTTAGCACAGCGGCAAGTCGCTCATGGTCGTGAATCGTGAACGCGTTCATGTACAACGAGCCGGCCTTCTCGAAGTACGGCGGATCAGCGTAGATGAAAGCATCCGACACGGACGAGTACTCCTTGATGACGTCGACACCGTCGCTTGAAGTCACAGTGATGTCATTGGCATACAGGGCAAGCCGATTCACACGCTCCACCAGCTGCTCTCTGTTGAACCGAGCGTCGATCTTGTAGTTGCCGGTTTGATCGTGGCCTCCGATTGGCCCCCCGTTGAGGACACCCGAGCGGTTCGTACGATTCAAGTAGAACGTCGCGAAGCCCAGTGCTTCAACTTCATCTGAGCGGGCGCTGCCGTAGATATGCTTCTGCTCACGCCACTCCTTGACGGTCAGTGGGGTCGTCATGATTCGAGAAGCAAGTGCGTCCGGCGATGTGGTCAGGTACTTCCAAAACGCGTGAATAGCGGGATCGAGGTCGTTGATCACGACGTGCTTGACCTGACCGGTGACCAAAAGGCTGAGACCAGCGCCGGCTCCGCCCGCGTACGGTTCGACGTATGTACATCCTGCAAGATCGCTGTCACGGATCAGCTGCCTCAAGCGCGAGTAGAGAGCACCTTTGCCGCCCGGGTAGCGCATGGGGGACACGTTGAGCCGTTTGTGCGTGGTGAGCATCACTGTTGGACCACATACTCAAGCAGAGAGACCACCGACCGCCACATCTCCACAGCCTCGTCAGGCGTCACATAGAGCTTGTGGTTGTGATTCACAGCGTTCAGCTTATCCTTCGAGACCGCATAGTAGACCAGCTTGTCCATATTGGACACCACCTGCACGACCCAGCGGTCTCCGTTCGCCTTAGCTGTGTCCGACAGCCACTCGAGGCAATGGCTGAGGTACACGTAGCCCTGCTGATTGTGCGAAGGCCGAATGTCAACCGACTGCGCCTCCGCATACGACTTGATCCCCTTCTCGAGTGCGGCACGCATGAGAAGGAAAGCGGTTGCCGGTCGTTGCTGGACATCCGTAGTTGAAAGCTCCTCAAGGCACTGCTTGAAACCCTCGCCGTACGAAGGCGGCACCTTGACCCGAACAACATCCAACCAGTGGACTAGAGCCTTCCGCGGAGGCTTGGCGGTTGTGGGCGGTTTGGAGGGCGGCGGGGCATTGACGTTCGACGGTCCCTCGCCCCCTGGAATCCCGGAGGATCCCGGAGACTTGCCTTCCTCGGCACCACTGGAGCCGATGGCCGCGTGAAGATCCCGCATCAGCTGCGAGAAGCGAGGGTTGTCCTTCACCTTGTTCAATGTTCGCGTGTTCAGACTACCTTCTTTAATACCGCTGATTACCACGGCGGCGATTGCATCGAACTGGTCCTCAGCCACCGAGGTGGTGAAGCTGCCGTCGTCCCGGATCTGCAGACCCATCAGCTCTCTGAATTCCTTAGAATCGTGTATCCGGGAGAGAGTGGACAGGCCTTTTTTGAACCGCGGGGATGCCACAAAATCCTGAAGTGCCGGATCCTCGAAGTGCGCGGACTTGAGACGATTGACCAGCTGCGCGCGGAATACGAACTTCCTGACATCGCTCATGGGGTAACGCTCGACAAGCTCCTCGTACGTTCGCCCGCCGTCGATCTGAGCTTGGAAGAACGCGGCCTGACGCGACGGCGTCCATGGCCGTCTGAGATTGCCCGTATGAAGAGCAGCGATCAGCTGATCCGCTGCATCCTGCGACGGCGCAACGAGCGCCTCTATGCTGGCGATCTTCGGGTGACCCGGATTCCGCTTCAAGATTGAACCAATGCGATTACTGTAGTCGGGCACGAGCATGGGATTCTGGATCGCCTTCAGTGCCGCGACACGACGATTCCCTTCGACGACGACGATCTCCCCGTCACGCTTGACGACTACCGGAACCTCGTGCGTCAGGTATCCGACAGTGCAGATCCCCTCGACAAGGCGGAGGGCCTCTTCGTTCGCGAAAAGATCCTCCATGATGTCCGCTTCAACCTTGGCAGTGGTTTCCTCAAGTCGAACATTACGGGGATCCAGCCTCACGCCAGAACGGACGTCAAATGTGCGCCGCTCCCAATCGCTGGTGTCCACTGTCCCCCCTAAGTTCCTGATCATGGATACGGAATCCCCTGTGCGCAAGAATACCATCCGGCAGGACGGGCCTCTACCCTAAGAGCATTGCTTGTTCTGGCCAACAGATGATTCTACAGTCTGCGGATGTCAAGAATCAGACTTGCCCCTTCCCCACTCCCACACATCGGACTTCACACGTTCATAGTTCGCATCCAGCTCAGGCCGCATGAGCACGAGTGCGGCGATACGGCGCACCATCTCGGTTACGTAGCGCGCCTCCTCGGGCTTGAGGTCGCGCCCGAGCAGCGCGCGCTCGCGGTAGCTCAGCCACTTCTTGATGACCTGGTAGCCGCCGATCGTGTAGCGCCACACGCTGGCTGGCACACAACGCCAATACGCGACGTCATTGAGGTATACGTCAAAGCACGTTTCGCCGAGAAGGGCGATCGTCTGTTCCCCTGACATGCCGAGTGACTCAGCTGCCTCGTCGATGACAGCGCGCTCGTCGGTGCAGTAGTCGCGCTCGATGAGCTTGCCGGTGGAGGGCATAGTGATACCGCCCTGACCGGCGTGCCCCCAGCGAGCCGTTATGGCAAGATCCGTCGAGGGATCAAGCACCACATTTGTTCCTGTCAGAGTGCCAAAGCGAAGTTGAGAACTGAACGGTGCAGATACGTCGAGCAGCCTATCAACAACGGCGCCCGTGGCGACGACTCGATCGAAAACGTCGGCACCAGCGACCAACGGTATTCTCGACCAATCCTGCACCAACGCGTGAGCGTTCTCACGAGCATACTGTGATGAATGGGTAATACCGAGGACGTAGTGCATCACCAACTCGGCCTGGGCTTCTCGCCTGATCGCGGTAAGCCAAACTGCCGTGTGACCGCTTACGTTCTCTAGCGGCTGCACCGACTCGATCAAGGTCCCTTGGCCGGCGACTGAGGTTGGGAACACGTTCGCACCCGACTCGATCACGTGAAACGCGAATGCGTTGTAGCCGACCATTGGAGGGCTGTAACACTTCCGATATCGCTGCGCAGCCACCAGCCACAGCTTCGACGCATCAAACTCAGCTTTGTACTCGCGACGTGGCCGGATGACCAAGGCGGTCTCGTCCTCCCAGTACAGCCATCGGATATCGAAGGGCCGGTAGGCATATGGGAGGACGCAGTCCGAACGGAAGCCGCGTTGTTGTAGGACTCGTCTGACGACGGGTGGGTCGTAGGTCTCGTTCTTCACCAAGAGGCTGGGAGCGACTCTGGCTACCTCCGCTTCGGACACGTCGGAGAAGTACAGGCGCATCCGTGACTCGAGCCTGGCGCGGTCAATGTCGACAAGTGCCTCGTCACGCGCCGTGATGACACCGGAATAGAAAGTCGGCATCAGCTCGGGTAGCCGCGGCCACGTGAAGTACTCCGCATTCGCGAATTGGGGTAGGAGCGTCAGCCCAAGATCGACGGAGGGTTCGAGCGTCAGGTACTCTGGTCCGGTCGTCCCAACTGCGTCATCAAGCTTGTGAAGTTTGTCGCTGCCCCAAAGGTCGCGGTATTGCACCAAAGGTTGACCGTCATGCAATACCCCTTTCCTAGCCAGCAACGCAATCGCAGTTCCAACCTGAATGCCTTCACGATTCTTCGGCGTGGAGAAAATACTCGGATCGGGAGCGCCGTCTGGGGTGACCTTACCGGTTTTGTACTTGTCCCCGTTCAGGTTGTCAATCCAGATGGAGTCGAACTGCTCGAGATACCGTTCTCGCATCCCCGTGTAGGAAAGCGCATCGAGCCATGCATTGTTCGAGATCAAACACACCAAACCCCGCGCATTTCTCTCGGCAATCTGTCTCTCGGCCAACCGAAAGAACCTGACGAACAGATCGTTGAGCCCTCGACCTTGCGGCTTCGCCACCCGCTTAGTCGTTCGGTACGAATCCGAAAGTTCGCGCTCTTCATCAACCGCCATTCCAGCGTAGATGTTGTACGGCGGGTTCCCGATCACCACCAAGATCTGCTCTTCCCGCTTGATCCTGTTTGCTGCATCGCGTTCCTCGGCGAACTCGGGGAAGAGCAGCGTGCTGTGCATCTGCCCCTCGCCCACGCGCTTGTCCTTCGGCGGAGCTGCCTGACCGTCGCCCCAACCCGTAAGCGCATTCGTCAGGTAGATCGCCGCGCGCTGATCGGCGTCGCGAAGCGGTACGCCCAGCTCAGCGAGGAGAATCCCCATTTGCAGGTGCGCGATCACGTAGGGCGCGGGCATGATCTCGAAGCCGATGACACGGTGCATGGCGGCGCGTTTCACGTCTTGGCGAGTGAGCGCGTCGGCCCCTTTGGCTGTGAGCGTCTCGTCGATCTTGCGCAGAACCTCGACCAGAAAGGCACCAGTTCCGCAGCAGGGGTCGAGCACCACGACGCTCTCATCGGCCAAGCCGTCGGCGATGCCGAGTTCTTCGCGAAGCGCCCAATCCACACGGGCGACCATGTACTTGACCACTTCGTCGGGCGTGTACCACACGCCCATCTCCTTGCGCAGCTGGGGGTCGAATGCTTCGAGGAACGGCTCGTAGAAATACTGGACGGCATGGTCTTCTTTGAAGCGGGCGAAGAAGGCGGCGCGGTCGACACGCCAGAGGATCTCCTCGGCCCACTCGAGAACCTCGGCGATGCCCAAGGCACCAAGCTGGCGAATGTCGGCGAACTGGCGGAAGAGTTCGTAGACCATCGGCACGTGCAGCGTGGCTGTGGCCGTCTCCCACTGGAAGCGATCACTCCAGTCGATCTTCTTGGAGTGATCGCGATCTCGCGCCCACAGGACCCAAGCGGCGAACATCCCGTAGAAGAGAGTCTGCACGAGTGTCGAGCGGAAGAAGTGATCGCCCTTCTCGCCCTCGAACTTCAGGCCCAGCGACTCCTCAAGCTGGCTTCGCAGCTGATCGAGCGCGGGCAGCTCGTGACGGTGTTCAAGGCGCAGACGCGCCGTACGCGCGTAGCTCGCGAGGAACCACGCGAGGTCCTTGGGGTCGGACAGCGGCGCGCTGTGGAGAAGAACTCGGCGGAGGAACTCCGTGAGGCCTTCGCCGGCTTGCTCGGCGAACGTGCGCGGTTGCTGCGCGCGTCCCCAGAAGGAGGCCTCATTCGCCGAGAGTCGGCAGGACTCGAGTTCGCACACGACACCGCCGGCGTCCTTGCCCACGAGGACGAAGTCGCGCAGGTTCGTGACCAGCACGATGCCGTAGCGTTCGACGTAGCGCGCGACCTGCTCGGAAGCGGCGATGTTGGAGATCTCCTCGGCGGTGCCTTTGACCTCGATCGCGCCGCGCGCAGGAATCTGGCCGGAGAGCGGGTCGGGTGAGCCCTCGACGAGTTTCCACTGGTTCTGGGTGAACAGCCCGCCGTCGGGATTGCCTGCGCCGGCGTTGCGCAACTGCATGATGGCGCGGACTTTCGGCTTGAGGTGCCTGCCCACCTCGTCGAGCAACTGGCGGATCGCCGGGTAGTAGCTGATCTCGGCGACGGCGCCGCCCATCGCGCGAATGTCGCGCAGCTCGGCGAAGTAGGCCTCGACTGGATCTGGCACGCGTCCTCCCCTATGCGGTCGCGAAGTGCTGTAGGGATCAGAATAGCAGGAGGGCGTGACAGCGGGGCTACCCCGCCCCGAGCGCCTGCTGGAGTCTGCGGTACTTTCTCACGCGCATTTCCCCCGCGCAGTGCTAGCATCTCCGTAGTCGAGGGGAAAGCGATCATACTAATGTCACCAGCCGCCACCGATACCACGTCGCCCGCCTGGCACACGCTGCCTGCATCCGAGGCCGCCGGCACGCTCGGCACGGATCCTGTGGCCGGCCTCACCAACGCCGAGGCGCAGCAGCGGCTCTCCACCGTCGGCCCCAACCGCCTCTCCGGCAAGGCCCGCACACCCGCATGGCGTCTCTTCCTGAGCCAGTACCAAGACTTCATGATCTACGTCCTCGTCGTCGCGGTGGTCATCGCCGCCTTCGAGGGCCAGGTCGCCGAGTCGATCGCCATCCTTGCGATCCTGCTGCTCAACGGGGTTCTCGGCTTCGTCCAGGAATACCGTGCGCAACACGCGCTCGAAGCCCTCCAGGAGCTCTCGGCGCCTGCCGCGACCGTCATCCGCGACGGCGTCGAACGTCAGCTCCCCGCCGAGGAGCTCGTCCCCGGCGACATCGTGCTGCTCGAAGCCGGCGACAAGGTTCCCGCCGACGGCCGACTGCTCGAGGCGGTCGCGCTGCGCATCGGCGAGTCCGCCCTCACCGGTGAAAGCCAGCCGTCCAGCAAGGACGCCGAGTACCTCTCGGCGCCGGATGCGGCGCTCGGCGACCGGCTCGGCACGGTGTTCGCCGGCACCGCCGTCACGGTTGGGCGCGGGCGCCTCGTCGTGACCAGCACCGGCAACTCGACCGAGATGGGGGCCATCGCCAACCTCCTCGCGCAGACTGAGGACGAGTCCACGCCGCTCCAGAAGACGCTCAACACCGTCGGCAAGCGCATCGCGCTGATCGTGCTGGCCATCGCGGCCGTCGTCTTCGTCGAAGAGGCCATCGTCGCGTGGCGCAGCCTCAGCGAGTCTGGGCTTGCCTCGGCGTTCGGCGACCCGGCGTTTCGCTCGGCGCTCACCGCGGGGCTGCTGGTCACCATCTCGCTCGCGGTCGCCGCGATCCCCGAGGGGCTGCCCGCGATCGTGACCGTCGCACTCTCGCTCGGCGTGCGCCGCATGGCCGAGCACCATGCCATCGTGCGCAAGCTCCACGCGGTCGAGACGCTGGGCTCGACGTCGTTCATCTGCTCGGACAAGACCGGTACGCTCACGCGCAACGAGATGTCGGTACGCCGCATCGTCGTGGGCACGGACGTAGCCGCAGTCGCCGCCGACGCAAGTCTCGAACCCCTCGTCGAGGATCTCGATCTCGATCTCGACGACCTCGCGCTGCTGCTCGAAATCGCAGCCGCCAACAACGACGCCCACATCACCGCAGCCGGCGAGCTTGTCGGCGACCCGACGGAAACCGCACTGCTCGTGGCCGCCCAACAGCTCGCGCCCGACCATCTGCAGCCGCCGCGCATCGCCGAGGTGCCGTTCGACTCGGAGCGCAAGCGCATGACCACCGTGCACGAGGTCGACGGCAGCCGCGTGGCACTGATGAAAGGCGGCGCCGACGTCGTGCTGGCGCTGTGCACGCACGCGCTGATGCGCGGCCGGATCGTCCCGATCACTGAGGATCTGCACGCCGAGATCCGCGCCCTCAACGCCGAGCTGGCCGCGTCCGGCTTCCGCACGCTGGCGTTCGCGATGCGCGCCCTGCCCGACAGCGCCGAGCCCATCGAAGTCACCGCCGAGGCCCTCGAACGCGACCTCACCTACGTCGGCATCCTCGGCCTGACGGATCCGCCGCGCGCTGAGGTGCCCGCCGCCATCGCCGAGTGCCACAGCGCCGGCATCCAAGTCGCGATGGTGACCGGCGACCACGCGCTCACCGCTCGCGCGATCGCTTCCGAGATCGGCCTGCTCGACACCGACCGCGTCGTCTCCGGGCCGGAACTCGAGGCGATGAGCGATGACGACCTCTACGCAGCCGTGGAAAGCATCCGCGTCTATGCGCGCGTGAACCCGGCGCACAAGCTGCGCATCGTCGACGCACTCAAGCGCCACGGCCATATCGTCGCGATGACGGGCGATGGCGTGAACGACGCCCCCGCCCTCAAGCGCGCCGACATCGGCGTGGCGATGGGCCTTGTCGGCACCGATGTCGCACGCGAAGCCGCCGACATGGTCCTTGCCGATGACAACTTCGCCACCATCGTCCACGCGATCGAACAGGGCCGCGCGGTCTTCGACAACCTGCGCAAGGTGATCCTCTTCCTGCTCTCGTGCAACGTCAGCGAAGTGCTGGTCGTCTTCCTCACGGCTCTGTTCTCGCCCGCGGCGGCCCTTCTGCCGCTCCAGATCCTCTGGATCAACCTCGTGACCGACGGACTGCCCGCCCTCGCCCTCGGCGTAGACCCCAAAGACCCCGACGTCATGGGCCGCGCGCCACGCGACCCGGGCGAGTCGATCCTGTCCCGCAAAAACCAGCTCACCATCGCGTGGCAGGGGCTTGTCATGGCCGCTTCGGCGCTCACCCTCTACTACGGCGTCGCGCCGTTCATGTCAGGCGCCTCACCCGACGCCAATCGCACGGTGCTCTTCACCGCACTCGTGCTCATGCAGCTGCTGCATGCATTCGGCTTCCGCAGTGAGCGCACGACCGTGTGGCATCCGCGCTCCCTCGAGAACCGCTGGCTGTCGTTGAGCCTGCTCGGCTCCATGGCCCTGCAGGCACTCGTGATCTACCCGCCGCCGTTCCAGCGTCTCTTCCATACGGCGCCGCTTTCGCTCGCACAGTGGGCGGGAGTGGCCGGCGCTGCCATACTGGCGGTTGCGGTGATCGATGTGGCTAAGCTTGCCACGGCCCGCCGCGCGCCAAACCGCCGAAGGAGGACGGCACGATGAGCCAGAAGCACGAGAGCCATGCACCCGCTGCGCCCGAGAGCGAATGCGCCCTTTCACGCGCCGAGCTCTCACTCTTCGTGCACGAGCTGCGCGGAACGCTCACGGTCATCTCGGGCTACACCGGGCTTCTCGGCCACCCGCTCGGCAAGGTCGAGCGCCGAGCAGCCCTGCGCGGCATCGAGCGTGCGATCGAGCGTGCGAACGGCATGTGCTCCGACGCCATGGCCGGCCGTCCCCCTCGCAGCCGCCAGGAAGCTCCCGACGAGCGAGTCCTCATCCCCGAGCTCGCCGAGCAGATCGCCGCCGACCAGGGTTCGGCTGCTGGCCGCAAAGTCACTGTCTGTGCCCAGAACGCCGAGAGCCTCTCCGTTCCCGGCGACGCTCATGCACTGGCGCGCGTGTTCGGTAACCTCGTCGGCAACGCGCTGAAGTACTCTCCTGCCGATTCGGTCGTCGAGATCCTCGTAGCTCCCGGCATCGCGAGCGATGGCACGCCCGTCGCAGTCATCGAGGTCGCCGATCGCGGCGCGGGCATCCCTGCCGATGAGCGCGAACGCATCTTCGAGCCGTTCGAGCGGCTGAAGCGCGATGAGTCGCTTCCGGGAACCGGACTCGGCCTTGCGGTAGTCCGCGACGTCGTAGAGGCACATGCGGGAGACGTGCGGATCCAAAGCCGAGAAGGCGGCGGCACGATCGTGCACGTGGAACTACCTGTGGCGGACTAGACCGCCACCGTCGCGCACACCGTCACAGGCCGAGATGCCCGGCCTCATACAGCGAAAGACAGCTTTCCACGACTTTCTTGTCGTAGAGTTCCGGGTGAGTGGCAATCTCAACCATCGCCTCTTCGACGCCCAGTGCAGGTCGATACGGCCGATGCGAAGACATCGCTTCCGCCACATCGGCCACCGCGATCACTCGGGCGCCCAGCAGGATCGACTCTCCGCTCAAGTGATCCGGGTAGCCGGATCCGTCCATGCGTTCGTGATGCTGAAGAACGAATTGAGCCACGTCTTTGGGGAAAGCGACCCCTTTCAGGATCTCAAATCCGGCACGAGCGTGTTCCTCGATGAAGCCTCGTTCGAGTGGCGTGAGCAAGCCCGGCTTCATCAGGATCTCAGCGGGCACGCGCAGTTTGCCGATATCGTGGATGAGCGCTGCAATCTCAATCGCCTGCACATCTTTCTCTGGCAGCCGCATGTCTTCGGCAATACTCCTCGCTACCACCGCAACTCTACGCTCGTGCCCTTCCGTGTAGGGGTCGCGAGTCTCGACGATCTTGCCCATCATCTCGACCATCCCGCGCAGGAGGTGTTTGAGTGCCGCATGGCTTTCCGCGACCTTGCGCTCAGCTTCCGTGCGTTGGGCACGCGTCCTGATCGCCTCGATACCAAATGCGAGGTCTGACGAAAGTTCCTCGAGAAGAAGAGTCTCCTCGGAGTCAAATGAGTCAACGTCCTGACTGTAGATTCCGAGTGCGCCGAAGACTGAGCCCTGACGGTCAAAAAGCGGCAGGCTGATCGACGAGCGGAAGCCACGCGCAGCGGCCGAGGCCTTCCATGGGCCGAAACCGGGCTCTGTGCTGAGGTCAGATGCAAGCACGGAGCGCTTCTCCCGAATCGATCTTCCGGTCGGCCCTTGGCCGTTTGGGCCGTCCCCCCACGTGATACGCGTGCTATCTAGGTAGCCTTTCTCGACTCCGCTGAACGCAACCGGCCTGACTGTCCTTTCCAAGTCGTGCTCCACGTAGCCCACCCAGGCCATTCGGTAGCCGCCGTCTTCCGCGGCGATATCGCACACAGATTGCAGCAACGCCTGTTCATTGTCGGCGTGGATCAGGTTCCTGTTGCTTGCGCTGAGAGTCCTTAGCGCGCGAAGCGCCTTTTCGAGTCTCTCCTCGGACAGCGCACGCCGAGAGACCTCATTTTGGAGGATCGCGTTGGCACTTCTCAGCTCATCCTCTTGCCGCACCGCATCCTCATGCACGGCTTCCAGATCTCGCATGACGCTTCGGCGTGCTGTGATATCGCGCGCCACAATCGAAGCAGCGACAACCTCGCCCGCCTCGCTATAGATCGGTGAGGCCGTCAGGAGGACTTCGATGAGGCCGCCGCCTTTGTGCACACAGACTGTCTCCAGATGCTCGTCGCTTTCGCCTCCCGCTACGCGAGCGAGAAGCGCGGCGACATCGTCGACGCATCCAGGAAACATGATCTCGGGTGCAGGCCTACCGATGGCCTCTTTGGCAGCGTAGCCAAACATCCGCTCGGCTGACGCGTTCACGCCAATGACGATACCTTCGAGTGTCTCGGTGATGACGGCATCATCGGCGGAATCGATGATGGAGGATAAGGCTTCCTTGATGGCGGCGACCTCGGCGCTGTCGGCGGCGTTGATCGCAGTGACCAGGACACCGGAGACAACGTCCTTGCCGCGCATCGGCGTGAATCTCAGGCCGGCTCCCTGAGTGAAGGAGGAGTCCTCCCACCAAGCGGGGCCGAAGAACGCCTCCCCAGCAAGAACCCGGTTGAAGTCCTCCCCAGCTCTTGCCTGATCCGATTCATCGGTGATGCCTTGAAGCGCATCTCCTCCGAGGCAGACATGAGTCCCGTACCGATCCAGCATGGCTTCCGAAAACACCGTGTTGAAAGCGATGTACCGATAATCGGGATCAACCGCGCACACGGGACCGCTAATAGTATCGATGACGTGCTGGGCTACTTTGCTACTCACGGAAGCCGTGTATGTCACCGGCGATCTCCAGCCAAGTCATCTTGCGCGGTATTCGTTAGGATTATCGGCACAAGACGGAAGAGGCTGAAGGAGAATGTCTAGCTGATCGTGGCTCCGCTGGACGCGGGTATCGTTTCTGGAACTAACGCGTCGGCTCGAGCGCGAACTCGACCAGCATCCGGCACAGCTCGGGGAACTCGATCCCCGCCGCGCGCGCGGCGTCAGGCACAAGCGAGGTCGCAGTCATCCCCGGAATCGTGTTGACCTCCAACAGCCACACGGAGCCGTCTTCCTCAACGATGGTGTCGGCGCGCGAAATGCCGCGGCATCCAAGTACCTTGTGCGCTTCGATTGCGAGCCGCTGACATTCTTGGCGCGCATCCTCACTCACGCGTGCAGGGATGATGTGCCTACTCATGCCGGGGACGTACTTCGAGTCGTAGTCGTAAAACTCGTTCGTAGGAACGATCTCAAGCGTAGGCAGGGCGACGAGATCCTCGTTGCCGATAACCGCCACGGTGACCTCGGCCCCCGCGATGAATCGCTCGACAAGCACAAACCGGTCGTAGCGAAACGCCGTCTCGATCGCCTCGGCAAGTTCGCCGGCCTGGTGCACGATGGTCATGCCCACCGAGGAGCCCTCGTTCGCCGGCTTGACGACCGTCTTGGCGCCGAGCGCCGCCACGAGCGCGTCCACCTCGAACAGCTCGCCGCGCTCCAGAACCGCATACTCCGGCGATGCCAGCCCGGCAACCTCGAAGAACAGCTTGCTCTTCACCTTGTCGATCGCCAGCGCGCTCGCAAGTACTCCCGAACCCACATACGGCAGCTCGAGCAGTTCGCACAGCCCTTGCACGGTCCCGTCTTCACCCAGACGCCCATGCAGGCAGATGAACGCGACATCGGCTCCCGCGCCCGCGAGTGCTACCACGAACTCGTCATCGCCGGTGTCGATCTCGACCACGTCGAAGCCCGCGCTGGTCAGCGCCGCCGAGACTTGCGCACCGCTGGAAAGCGATACGGCGCGCTCGGCCGAACGGCCACCCATAAGCACGGCCACGCGGATGTCTTCAGGATGAATCGGCACGGCGGTTCCCTTTCGACCTTGCTAGAACGGTCTTCCCAAACGTATCACGTCGACAAGGACGAGCGCGAGATACCAAAGGACAGCCCCAACAAATGTGGCTGCGGCGCCTTTGATGAGCGACGAAAGTAACTTGCTGCCCCAGTTGCCCGCCCGGCCCCAAGCCGCCGAGACAACCCAGACAAACAGCATGAGCACGGGTCCTGATGCGACCATTGCCGTCCCTATGATGAGAGAAATCGGGTAGAGAGAGGAATTGTAGACCGCCTCGCCAAGCGGCACCTGTACGAACTGCCAGACCGCGACGCCGGCCAACACCAGCCACACAAGGAGGTAGACGAGGAACGGCCACGTCGGGACACTGCGCCGAACCGGATCGGCCGAGTCGGACTCAAACCCCGCCCAAGCAGCTCCGGCTCCGGGTTGCGCGTCGGTTTCGAGCGCCTCAACCAGTGAAGAGATCTCCGCCGGGACCTCGACTTCAGGCACGACTTCGACCTCGGCCTCGGGCGCGACTTCTTCGGGCGCGACTTCGGGCGCCACCGTCTCAGGGACGGTCGTCTCGACCGCAACAGGCTCTTCGGTAGCGATCTCCCCCACAGGTTCTGTTTCCTCCGCGACGTCCGTCATAGCCCCTCCGAAAACTCCTCGCTGCGAAATCTCTGGGGGCATCATCGCACGCATCCGCTACATCGTGCAGCAAACGGGTACCAACACGTTCACATGTCACTGACATGCCGTAGAGTGGTGAGCAGCAATTAGTCGAAAGGAGACCCCATGGTTCAGACATATCGGTGCGCCGGATGTGGCTACTTCCACGTCGGTCCGGCCCCCGAGAAGTGCCCTGTCTGCGGAGCCCCGCAGAGCGCATTCAAGGAGTATGCGGGACCCGGCGACCTGACCGGCACGAAGACGCTTGAGAACCTGAAAGCCGCGTTTGCCGGCGAGTCTCAGGCCAACCGCCGCTACAAGCTGTGGAGCCGTATCGCCGAGCTTGAGGGAGCACCCGCCTCTGCGGTTGCAGCCTTCAACCGGGCGATGAAGGAGGAGACCGCCCACGCACTGGGCCACCTCGCCTATATGGGCGGATTCGGCACCACCGCTGACAACCTCAAGGCCGCCGCAGAAGGCGAAGGTTACGAGACACTTGAGATGTACCCCGAGTTCGCCGAGATTGCCGAGGCAGAAGGCTATCTGGATATCGCGTCGTACTTCCGCGCGGTAGGGCGCTACGAAGGAGAGCACAAGGCCGGATACGTGGCGGCGCTCGAAGAACTCGGCAAGTAGCGGATGACGCTCGACACCGGCTCTATCGGCAGTATCAAAGACTTCGACCGCCCCGGTCTGCAGGCGCTGCTCGCTGATCTGGGCGAACCGCACTTCAGAGCTGGTCAGATCGAACGCTGGTTGTATGGCCGAGGAGTGAGTTCGTTTGCCGAGATGACGGATTTGTCAGCCGGCCTGAGGGAGAAACTCTCGGGTCGGCTGACGCTCCCGTGCGCCAAGATCGTCCAGCACCAAGTGTCGGCCGACGGCACGCGCAAGTATCTGGTCGATCTTGGCGACGGAGCCACCGTAGAGACCGTCGGGCTGCCGGCAGGCGACCGGCTCACCGTCTGCTTCTCAACCCAGGCCGGCTGTGCGATGGGATGTACCTTCTGTGCAACGGGAGCCGGTGGACTTACCCGAAGCCTCGGCTGTGGCGAGATGGTCGATCAGGTGCGCGTCGTAGCCCAGGACTTCGGTCGCCGAGTGACCAATGCGGTGGCCATGGGCCAAGGCGAACCGTTTGCGAACTACGATGCCGTATTGGGAGCCCTGCGGTTCATGAACGCGCCGCAGACGCTCAACATCGGTGCCCGCCACCTCACCGTCTCGACGTGCGGCCTCATCAACGGCATCGATCGCTTCGCACATGAGCCGGAGCAGTTCACGCTGGCGGTTTCTCTCCACTCAGCGGTCCAAGCGACGCGCGACCGGCTGATGCCGGGAGTCCGCGGGGTGACGCTCGTTTCCCTGCATGAGGCGCTTGCGGCCTACGCGGCCACCAGCGGCCGACGCCCGTCCCTCGAGTTCGCGCTCATCGACTGCGTCAACGACACCGACGCCGAGCTCGGCTCACTCATCGCCTTCTGCAGCGGGCTGCTTATTCATGTGAACGTCATCCCCGTGAACCCCGTCACCGAAAGCGGCTTCGTGCGCTCAAGCACCGGGCGTATCGATGCTTTCATGCGCGGCTTAGAGGCTGCCGGGATCGCGGCTTCCGTGCGCACCGAGCGCGGTACCGACATCGATGCCGCCTGCGGCCAGCTACGTCAGCGAGACAAGGCTGACGGACCCGTCGCTCAGTAGCGTCCATCCTTTGGGCGTGGGTCGTCGACTGGGCACAGCCCGCCCAGCGCGAAGCACCCATGGCACGCCTCGGCCGAGAACGAATCCCTGTGCGGATATTCTCCCTCAGCGAGAGCAGCAATCCGCTCCTTGAGGTCCCTCTCGATCTCTTCTGCATCCCGTGAATCGAAGTAGAAGGAGAGCGTCTGGGCTTCATGCTCAACAAAGGTGAAGACGACCTCGACGTCGGTTGCCCCAGCCCGCAACGCCGCCAAGGCATAGCACGACGCTTGGAGCCTGTATCCCGCACGTCTTTCTGGGGCCCCGTCGGGCGCCTTGCCCGTCTTGTAGTCCACGACAAACGCACTGCTCCCCCGCCATGAGATCAGATCAACGCTGCCCACCAGATCTGCCTCGCCGAGGCACACACGCAGCGGTTGCTCGCGATCCACGCGCTCCCCCGCATACGCCCTCTCAGCCACCGGGCTGCCGAGAAACGCGGCGATGGCCGCCACCAACCGCTCCGCTTCTACTCCATCGAGTTCGTAGCGCCTGATTGCGGCGTCGAGCGACTCGGCTCCTGGCCCTGACGCGTTTGCTGTCTGCAGCACCCCGTGGACCGCCGAGCCAAATCGAGCCGCAGATGGGCCGGAGAGTCCCGCCGGCTCCTTGAGCCCAAGGATCGACTGCACGTAGACGGAGTAGGGACACGTCTCGAACTGATGCAGCGCCGTATATGAGACCGTCCTTCTCCGACGGACCGGTTCGTCCTGCCGGCCGCGGGCAAGATCGATTGGCGCATGAGGCACCCGCGCCTGCGCCTGCTGAACTCGAAGTCGTGACTCTGGTTCAGCCTGCAGGTCAACCGTCGGCTGCATCTCGGCGGCGGGCGGGGTGACCACATCAACAGCAACCTCGACCGAGCCTACTGTTACCATGCCGCTCTCGGTCGTATCCCCGAGTGCCATGCGCACCCAGTCGATCAGGTGGTCCCCGCTGGGCTCCTTCAGGAGGTTTGAGGCTCCGGAGAGCACAAGCATCTCACGCGCCCTTGTGCACGCGACATAGAGGCAGCGCTTCTGCTCCTCGATCTCACGCTCGCGCAGCTCCTCGGCAAGCCGAAAGTGCTCAAGCGTTCCTTTCGTCTTGCCCGTCCCATCCGGAAGCTTCACGCCCACCACGGGCCGTCGGACTCCCCCGATCTCACGTGCGCCCACCAGAAATGTTTTCGCCGCACGGACCGTTTGGGTACCGAGGTCAGCGACGAATACGACCGGGAACTCAAGACCTTTCGAGCTGTGGATTGTCATAATCCGCACGGACTGGGTTCCAGTCTCGATAGCCGCCGTGCTCTCGCGCGAGGCCTCACGGCTCCGCAAGCGCATGCTCTCCACAAACGCTCCGACGTCGGATGACTCCGCAGCCTCAAACGCCTCGGCAAAGCGTGCGAGTTTCTGGATGTTCGCCCAAGCCCGGACGCCTTCGGCCCCCGCCGAGAACAGCGCGATATCGTAGTCGAACGCTTCGCAGGCATACGTGACGAACTCGCCGAGCCGCATGCCGGTTTGGGCGTTCCGCAGAACCTCGATCGCGCGATACGCGTGAGCCAGCGCGGCGGAATCCTCCTCCGACAGCCACCCGTCAGGCTCACCTGCCGATGCCTGCGCCTTCAGCGCGTCGTAGAGCCTGCCACGCGAGCCTGCAGTAGTCCTCAGTGCCAGGAGCGCGTCGTCTGATGCGCCGACCAGGCGACCCGCGAGAACCGACACGAGCGCATCGTCGTCGAACGGCAGCGCGATGACTCTCAGCAGCGCGAGGGCTTCTTCAACCTCTCGCGTGTCGAAGAACCCCTGCCCGGCGCTGACCCAGACCGGCAGTCCCCGAGCCTCAATCGCAGAGGCATACAGCGATGCGCTGGTCGCATTCCGAAGCAGGACCGCGATATCTTGGGCCCTCGTTCCCGCCGAGACAAGTCGCTCCACCTCCGCGGCGATGCTCTCGGCTTCACTCTTGCGACCCACCTCGATCTTCTCGCACACGGACGTATCGATCAGAATGCAGCGGACCCGCGTCCCGCCGGCGAGCGCCGAATCCGGCTCCTCAGCCTTACGCCCCGCGCTCAGCTTCATGAACGAGCTTCCGAACAACTCGGTTTCCGAGAAGGCCCCGTTCACAAAAGCGAGCACGTCGGGATGAGATCGGAAGTTGTCCCTGAGTTCCGCTTTGTTGTCGGTCAGCCTCCTGACCCGCTCAAAAATGCCCACATCCGCATAACGAAAGCCATAGATCGACTGACGTTCGTCGCCCACCACGCAGAAGTTGTCATTGCGCAGGTGGCCGAGAACGCGCATCTGCAGGTCGTTCGTGTCCTGAAACTCGTCGACCATGATCATTCGGAAGTGCTTGCGGTACCGCTCCGCAATCCGAGGATGGCTCTCGAACAACTGCGCGGCACGTTCTTGCAGGTCATCAAAATCGAGGAATCCTCGATCCCCCTTTACGGCCACATATGAAGCGGCGAACTCCCGCACCAGCTTCTCAAATCCCAGAAGGAGGCCTCGCTCCCTGATTCCCAGTAAGATGAGACTCAGCTCTGCGTTCGCCAAACGAAGGTGGCCTGCGGCTTCCTTCGCACGATCGTCCCCCACCTTCTTCGTTTGGAACGCGGCTACAATCTCCTCGAGCCGACCACAGTCGGCGTCGTCACCCCGAGCACATCCCCACAGTGAATCGGCATAGTCCGCAGCACATGCCCCGTTTCTTGCCGCAGCCGCCGAGCCACACTCGGCCGACAGTTGCGCGAGCGTCTGCGCACATCCGATCACGCTGGCCACCGCCTCGCCGAGCACCTCTTCGCCCGTCGGCGCCACAACGTCGCAGGGATCGAGCCCCATCGCCCTGATGTTGTCATGCAGCGCGAGCACTCCGGCACGAACCTCTTCGAATGAGTACTCGCGGAAGACCCCCGCGACATCCTGGTCGGCGGAGTACAAGCGTGCCGCGACAGACTCGAATGCCTCGGCCGTCATCAATGCCGACTCGAGTTCGTCGGCCTGAGAGAAATCGGGGTCCACACGGCACTCTAAGGCGTGCCGACGCACCAGCCTGCTGCAAAGCGTGTGGATGGTCGATATCCACGCATCATCCATCCGCCTTCCGACCTCAGGCGAGATTTCCTCGTTGACCACCCGCCTGACGCGCTCGGCGATTTCGCCAGCCGCTTTCGTTGTGAACGTGATGGTCAGGATCTGATCGATGGCGGATGGAGACCAGTCAGCTCCTCCTTTGGGGCTGAGCCCTTGTGCGAATCTGCGCGCCAACACGGTCGTCTTGCCTGATCCCGCCCCCGCGCTGATCGCCAAGTCCCCGCTGATGGCCTCAACGGCGCCACGTTGGGCAGGCGTGAGGTCGGCCGCCACTAGGACCGCCCCGCGAAGGTGCAGTCGGCAACCGCGCATCCCGTGCAGGCTTTCGGTGATCTGGGCTCACAGGGAATCCGTGCAGCCCGAATCCCGGCGACCGCTTCACGAGCGAGCATCAGCGCTCTCTCGAGCAGCGCCGTGAAGTCTTCGGGCGTCAAGACGTCCGTCTTCGTGATCCCTAAGTCATCCACGGCTCCGGCCACCAGAAGTCCCCTGGTTCCTGGAGACCTCAGGCCGCGAAACAGCCCGCCGACCACATCCAGTCCGAGTCCGGCCGATACGGCATGCAGGTAGAGTGGCAACTGCACCTTCCCCTTGTTTAGGATATCTGCGGCTGTGGAGCCGCCCGAACGCTTGTAGTCGGTGACGATTGCTCTCCTCTCCCCGTCAACATCGATCCGGTCTATCCGGCCTCTCAGTAGAAAGCCTCCAACATCAATCGGCTTTTCTAGGAACTCCCACTCAACATACGTGGGCTCAAAGCCCGACAAGATCTGAGCATCTTCCTCCACAATGCGTCGGATCCATCTCAGAGTCTCTTGGCGCTCCAGCCGCTCCTGCAGACTTGCGACAGGGGGACTCAGTTGCTCAACCCGACGATACGCTTCGGATATGACATCCTCGGCTCTGCGCAGGGTCGATGGCGTGACTCTCTTCGCACCTGTCGCCTCCGGCAGGAGTCGGTAGAACGTCGCCAGCACGGCATGCGCAAACTCGCCCTGCTCGGCGGCGCCAAATTGCCGGTCCACTTGATCGGGCCTCAGCACTCGCTCGCGAAACCATCGGTATGGGCACGCCATGTAGGCTTCGATCTCGCTTGCCGAGAACACATCCCTCGCAGCGAGCACCGCGGCAGATTCCGGTAGTTCGATGCACTCTTCTGTGCCGTGTGCGCGGCCCACGGCGGCTGCGACCCGCGGAGCCTGCCACTCTCCGAGGAATGCTTGAGTTCGCAGGGTCTCGCGCTCGCCGGTCGCCTCTCGCCCGTGATCAGGCATTTCGGCGAGGGCCCGATGTGTACACTCCAATGTAGTGATGCCATCCGCCGTTCGGTAGAGATCGAGCAACTCCTCGAGAAGCGATGAGGTCTGCACCGGCTCGCCGTCCGAATCAGTCGTGCAGGAGCTGAGGACCAGCCGACGCCTGGCTCGGGTCACCGTCTGGTAGAAGAACAGCCGGTCATACATCGATCCGGACCGTTCGTCCCCACCAGCACCGCCGAAGATTTCCAGCGCGTGAGCGACCGCGCCGCCGGGCAACATGTCTTCCGCGAAGCGCGCCGGGAACTCCCCCGCCTCCAGCCCGCCGAGAATCACTGCCTCAAATCGCCTCGACCTTACCCTCGCCACGCTCACGACTTGTACGCGCCCCGGTCGCTCAACCTCTCCTACAGGCAGCTCCAGCCGTTCAATAATGGCTAGCATCTCCCCCGCCTTCAGGGAAATCGGCTGAGCGTCGCATAGGTCACCGAGCGTTCGCAGCGCTGTCGCAAACGTCCGGGCGTCGCGTTCGGAATCGGATGCCAGGACGAGCCCGCTCCGAGTCCCCGCAAGCCGGAACACCCCGAGGAACAGATCTCTCCAAGAGGCCACACTTGTGCCGTCCACAGCTTTCCCGGCGCACACAATCGCCGCCTCAGCGATGCGTTGAGTGTCCGGCGACACTCGGCCGATGTCTCGCACCAGCCGCCGAGCATCGCTCTCGCCAGTCTTCCTCCAGCGTGTCTCCAAGCTGGCAGCTAGATCGAAATCAAGCCCGGAATACCCCGACTTCAGAAACGCCAGCAAGCGCTCTCGCTCCCGCGAAACGGCGAACGAAAGCAGGCTGACAAGCGCATGGCCATAAGCCCCAGTTCTCAACGGCATGCGCACGTCGAAGTCGGCGGCCACCCCGGCATCTGCGAACGCCTGCTTGAGTTGCGAGTAGTGCCGCGCGGGATCCCGGAATACCACGGCGATCTGCTCGGGCTGAAGCTCGTCATCCGCGAGCACCCGGCCAACTTCCTCTGCTATGCGCTGTGCCTCCGCACGCGGGCCTTGGGCCGTCGACAAACGCACCGCCCCCGTGCTCTTGATACGCGCCGAAGAGCCGAACAGGTTCGCACTCACCGCAACAAGCTCCGTCGCCGAGCCAAACTCGTCACTCTCTTCAACCTTCTCGAGAGTCGCGCCCGCCTCGACCAATCTGTCAACGAGACCATCCAGCGCTTGGGTCGCAGCGAAGCCTTCTTCCCAAGTCAGCGTCACGACCACATCCGCCCCGCGAAGGGCGCGGCCGACAAGGTACGCTTCTTGGGAGGCGGTAAGGTCCGTGAATCGATGCGCGACGATCGGGCCGGCAGCTTGATCTTCTCTGCGCGCCAACACATGGGCGGCCTCAGATTGCTCGATCATGCTATGACTTTCGAGTTGGCGAGCGTACGCCTCGATCAGTGTCTCAAGGAGTAGTGATGACGACGTTTCGTCTTGAGCCGGCTGCGCCTGTCGCCAAGCGAACCCCGTTTGCCCGGCGAGTTTGTCCACGCATCGCCCCGCGAGCCTAACCATTCCCGACGTGATCTCGGGGATCTGATCGGCAACCTGCCGAAGCAGCATCTCCCGGTGCGCCGAATTCGCGATCCTGCGACCGTCCCCGAACTCCTCCCACGCCTGTCGGATGTGCTGCTCAAAGGTCACTATCCTTACCCCGAGCGGAAAATCCTTCGATATCTCCCTTGCGGCGCGCTCCACATCCGGATCAGCGGGCAGCAGCAGAATAGGAGCCCTTCCTTCACGAAGGGCCTCCCGAACGTAGGAGTACGCCACCCCGGTCTTGCCGGCGTTCGCGCGACCGGTAACGCACTTGAGCGGCGACATGCTCCCGCGCTAGGCCTGGGTCTGCGTGTAGCGCTGAACGCCTTCGCGGATCTCGCGGACCTTGCGCCACGCCACTTCCTCTTCGCGCCCCAAGTAGTGGTCGACTCGCCCGCCGAGAACCTCTGCGGCCGATTCTGCCTTGTCCGCCACTGAGCGCGCCACCTCTGCAGCGCGACGCGCCTCAACGGCGAGCTTCTGGCGGGTCTTATTCCCGCTACTGGGTGCAAACAGGAGCCCTGCGACGTAACCCGCGGCTGCTCCAATAACAAGCCCAATGGCAAGATATTCCAGTTTCTGTTTCACTCTTCCGCGCTCCCGGATACGCTGACGGGTTCACCCGCAGTCAGGATGGCTACTATTCGGCTGAGATCATCTTCCCCTTGGAAATCGATCTCTATCTTCCCTTTGTCTTTGGTCAGCTTGACTCTGACATTTGTTCCCAGTTGACGACGCAACGTACGGGCGACGAGTTTAAAGGATTTGGGAGCCACAGGTCGTGGTTGCCGATCGACTTGGCCTGCCGCAAACAGCCGAGCAAGATTCTCGGCTTCACGCACTGACAGACCGTCGAAGATGATCCTGTGGGAAAGCTTGAGTCTGGTCTCCTCATCAGGAACCGACAGTACCGCGCGCGCATGACCCGCCGACATCTTGCACTCGTAGACAAGTTCTTGGACTTCCTCGGGCAGGTCGAGCAGCCTCAGCGCGTTGGTAATTGCCGAGCGAGACTTTGAAACGCGATCAGCCAACTCGGCCTGTGTCATACGGTACTCGCTCAGAAGCTTCTTGTAGCCCCGCGCCTCTTCAATGGCATTCAAGTCCTGCCTCTGAAGATTCTCAATGAGCGCAATCTCTAAAGACTCGGTCTCATTCTTCGAGAGAACCCGCACGGGAACCACTTCGAGGCCCAGCTGCCGAGCAGCGCGCCACCTTCTCTCCCCGGCAATAATCTGGTAGCCCTCCCCAAAGGGCCGTACGATGATTGGCTGCAGCAATCCCACTTTGCCGATCGAGTCCGCCAGCTCGGAAATACCCTCATCAGCAATGTCAGTACGCGGCTGTCCCGGATTTGGGGAGATCATTGCGATCGGAAGCTCATGTATTTCGCCGTTTGTCGGCGATTCTTGCGAAGCACTAGGAATCAGCGCCGAGAGACCACGACCCAACCCTCGCTTAGACACGTTCAACCACTTCCTTTGCAAGCTCTGTGTAGGCCACCGCACCTTTGCCGTTTGGATCGTACAGGGTTACCGGCTTCCCAAAGCTTGGCGCTTCCGAAAGACGAACCGAACGAGGGATGAGAGTTCGGAACACCTTGTCTTCAAAGAAGTCCCTGACTTCTTCGACGACCTGCTGGGCAAGCCGGGTCCGAGGGTCATACATGGTCATGAGAACACCAAACACCTCTAGGTCAGGGTTCAGGTGGGTCTTGACCAGGCGAACGCTGTCGAGAAGCTTTGACAGACCTTCGAGCGCGTAGTACTCACACTGAATTGGAATGAGGAGACCATCGGCCGCGGTAAGTGCGTTGATGGTCAGAAGTCCGAGTGACGGAGGGCAGTCAATTATCACAAACTCAAACTCGTCCCTTACCGAACGCAGTATGGCCTTGAGCTTGTTCTCGCGGCTCATGGCAGACACCAGTTCGATCTCGGCACCTGCCAACTGAATTGTTGCAGGAATCACGAACACATGTTCGACTTCAACCGGCTCGATGATGCTCGCGATGTCCACGTCGCCCAACAATGCGTCGTAAATGCACAGATCTCGCTGATTCTTGTTCAGTCCGAATCCCGAAGTCGCATTCCCTTGCGGATCAAGGTCAACAAGGAGAGTCTTGTGTCCCGAAGCCCCCAGGGCGGCCGAGAGATTCACCGCGGTTGTACTCTTTCCGACGCCGCCCTTCTGGTTGACGACGGCCAAGACCCTTGCGGAACCCGAACGGGGCTCCCTTAGAGGATCCAAATCCACCCCTCCTGCCCTCCGATGTGCATCGATGCGGATTATAGCCCAGCGAGTGTTCGCGTGATAGTCGTGAGCATTTATGCGAGGGGAGCACGCTGCGCTAGACCGGACCGCCGAGGAAGGGCGATCTTGGCTTCTGTAGACTTCTCGAACACTATGACCGTGCGAACTTCCCCTCCACCGGGAAGCGCTATCGTGCGCCTTGACTTCTCTGCCATTCCGACGAGATTCCCGGCCAGCTGCCCTCGGGCGATCTCCTCCTCTAGAAGAGCGCCCTTCAGCGCAATCAGGTGTCCTCCCGCAGAGAGCAACGGCGAGGCTAGTTCCACAAGTGCAGGTAAGGAGCTGACCGCGCGCGCGACTACAACTGCGTACACGCCTGAATTCTTGAAGGCGTGCTCTTCCGCTCGTTCAGCAACTACTTGCACTGCCTCAGACAGGCTCAGCCTGTCGACCATGCCCTGTACAGCCGCAGCTTTCTTCTTGACTGAGTCCAACAAGACTGACTGCCTGCCAGAAATGATAGCAAGCGGAATTCCCGGGTATCCCGCTCCCGTGCCGACGTCCACGATCATTCCCGCGGGCGCGTCTGTTAGCTCAGGCATGGGCACCAAGGAGTCGACGATGTGAAGTCGGAGAGCTTCCTCCTCAGTTGTGATGCGCGTTAGATTGAGCCTCTCGTTCGCTTCGAGCACGAGTGCGAGGTGCTGCGCAAGCAATAGCGTCTTGTCCCCCGTTGTTGAAAGGCCAATTCTTGCCAAGGCTTCGGCAATTGCTCGTCTGTCGATTTGTTTCACGTGAAACATCCACCTCCGAACTTGTTCGGGCGATTGTACCATCCAGTGAACCTCACGCGTTGATGTTTCACGTGAAACGTCCAGATCGTGCCGCAACCACTCTCCACGTCCAATTCCTGGACAAGCTGACAGAAACCCTTGACCCGTAGGTCTTTGGCGGCGACAAGAAAAACCTAGCACCTGCGCATTGGCCACTGCTAGAGCATTTCCGCAAACGAAGCACGCTAAGGGGTCTCTAGCCGCCCGAAGTACGAACGTCCCTGAAGCCACGCAGGATCGCGCCCCTTTTGGTGCCCGCTGACGACTTCCAGAACGCGCGAGCCCCGGTAATGAGAACGGAGGGAATATCATCGTCAGATGGTAGTTGAATACAGCGGATGCTTGTTCTCGGTCGAGCTGACCCCATTGCCCAGGGTCCGCGCTTCAGGATTGTCTTGCGGTTCTCGCCGAGGGAAGCTAGAACGACGGAAATGGCTCTGACTCGCCTCTGCTCAAACATCACGCCAGATAGGAGACAAACAGAACAACTCACGGGAAGTGCGCCCACAGGTTCTACCTGGCTACGCATGAGCTGAAGACTCACCCGATCCCTAAGTACAAATCAGCACAGCGACCAGTTATCGACCCTAAGTCTTAAGTAACCGCCTGTCGCGTAGAATTGTCTGAGCCACGCAACCAAAAAGGGGAGCGCCTAGGCGCTCCCCTTGAATCTTGGCGTTATGCCCCTAACGAGGTCTTACGACTACGAGACGGAACGGCTCAACGCCCTCACTTTCGGTCCGAACCCGCTGGTCGTTTCTTAGCACAACATGAACGATACGCCTTTCGTATGGAGTCATCGGACGCAGTTTTACTGGACGCCGCTGCTTTGCAGCACGCTCTGCAGCATGACGCGCCGTCTCTTCGACCTTCTGGCGCCTACGATGCCGATAACCTTCGACATCCATAACAACCGGGTACCTGAACCCCAACTTACGATTTGTGATTGCCGAAACGAGAACCTGAAGCGCATCCAGTGTCCGCCCATGTCGGCCAATCAACATCGACAGATCTCCACCGCCGACAACATCAAGGATGATTTCCCTTTCATCCCCTTCGTACTCTTCAATAGTGCATTCCGTGATGCCGAAGTAACCTAAGGTCGTTCGCAGTGTTTCCACAGCAGTATCGGCAACGAGATCGAGCTCCTCGTCGCTCAGTTCCTCCTCTTGAACCGCATGCAGCTCAACCGGAACCTTTTCATCGACGCTCTCTGGATCGTTCGCCTTCTCTCTTTCCGCCTCAATGGCCTGCAAATAGGACGCACGAATCCAGACTCGAACTTGAGCTGCCTTATCTTCCTGGAGCACCCCCCTGCTCGGCTCTTTCAGTACCTCATACTCAACAGTGTCTTGTTGTACTCCCAATTCCTCGAGCGCAGCGTCCAAAGCTTCGGCAACGCTGGACGCCTCCTTGATACACTCCTGCCGCATGGCCTCTCTCCATTCAAATAGCTCTTGGCAGCGCGAACTTACTGCTTTCGCGTCTTTTTGTTGGATGCTTTCTTGGCGGCCAAAGTGGCTCTTCTCTCCTCGGCCTCTTCAGCCTTCTTTGCCGCAACCACTGCATCTTCGGCCGCAGCCCGTTTCTTGGCCATCACCATGATCAGTTGCTGCTGAGCGATACCCCAGATGCTTGAGATGTCCCAGTACAGAAGAACGCCGGCAGGGGTGCTCCAGCCAAAGGCGAGCATAACCACCGCCATAACGGCGCCAAGGGACTTCTGTTGCTTGTCTCCCGGCATCAATGCCTGGGGCAGCCATATGCTGACTCCGAATATTATGACGGCAAGAACGTAGGGGATCGCGCCCAAGAAGCCTGATCCCCAGGCGGCTTGGGGGGTAATGGAAAGATCTGGCAAAATGGAGTAGAAGTGTCCGACTTGATTCGTATCTTGGAAATATTGGATCATCAATCCGGGCTTAGTGCCCCCGGTTCCTCCTGCGAGAACTCCATACAGGGCGAATAGAATGGGGGACTGGAGAAGAACCGGAAGACATCCCCCGAACGGATTGACCTTGTTCTCTTTGTAGAATGTAAGCGTCTCTTCTTGCAGCTTCTCTTTGTCGTTCTTGTACTTCTCCTGCAGTTCTTTGATTTTGGGTTGAATACGCTGAAGCTCGAGCATCGACTTCGTCTGTTTTGCGGTAAGAGGAAGCAGTAACACTCGAATTGCAACTGTGAGCAGCAGAATAGCCAACCCCCAGTCACCTACAAGCAGCTGAATCCACTTCAGCGCTTCGAAGATCCACTGCTGAAAACCCGTCCAGAGGTTCACGGAAAGGGAGCCTCCCTATCTTTGTCTACGGCCTGCTCTATGGAACAGGGTCATAACCGCCAGGATTCCATGGATGACAGCGCCCGATCCGTCTTAGCGCAAGCCACCCGCCTTTGAACACACCATAACGCTCAATAGATGTTAGCGCATATGTGGAACACGTCGGGCTGAATCTACACGACGGGGGAAACGCTGGAGAGATGAACTTCTGATAGATTCTAATAAGGAGAATCAATCCCAAGCGGGGGAGGGAAAGAATCCTTATCCCGACAGATTTCACGTGATAACCCCGGTCTTACCGAGAACGACCTTGAGCGCGGAGTCGAGTGCCCGAGGAGATGAGTCCCCCGTCTTCTCTCTCGAAATCAAGACGACGTCAAAGCCAGCCCAAGGACCTCCAACTCGACGAGTTGCCTCTCTTACGACTCGCTTGGCTCTGTTTCGCTGTACCGCACCACCAAGTTTCTTGCCGGCAACAAACGCAACGCGGCCCTGTGGGCCGCGTCCTTTGGGTGTATTGATGACGAGAGCTACCAGTATTGGGTGGGCTCCTCTTCTTGCGGCCCGAAAGACCATTTCTATCTCTCGCGAGGACTTGATGATGTTCATCTCATCGCCTCCCGAATGGACGACATCCTAGACGCAGAGGTCTTTGCGTCCCTTGCGCCTGCGCGCGGCAAGAACCAGACGTCCGGCCGCAGTTGCCATACGTGCACGGAAGCCATGGCTCTTGGCACGCTTCCGATTGTTGGGCTGGTAAGTTCTCTTCATGGTTCCTCCTTGGTTCGCTCCTATTCTGGAGCAAAGTCGGACGATTATACGTATGCCTCCATGTCGGTGTCAACTAGGGTTGATCCCTTCGTGAAGGCACATATTTCCTATTCTCATTAGGCCGCGATGGCCGGTTGGGGGTTCCCTGATTCAGTCGTCCGTAAACTGCCGAATATCTGGTCCTGTTTCGTGTACAGGGAATAGCTCTCGCATCTGTGGATACTGTGGAAAACGCAGGATACAAGCTTGTGGAAGCTGTGGAAAACCATGACCCGCTCGTTGTTGCGCCCTAACGCCTTTGTTATTATCAGCGACGTTCTACATACGCACCAGAGACAGCTTACTTCCCTTGAAATTGCCCCTTCTGGCATCATATTTCGACCGTTTATCTGGAATACTGGCCGTTTGCTTAGGACGCTTGTTCTAGGTCATCTTTTTCGCAGCGAATGTTCCAGCGGCTTGATCCTTTCATTGTCTGCATCTTTGATTCACTAATGCACTTTCCACAGACCCCCAAGAATCACTGACCGTAAACGCCTCTTTTGAGCAGCTATATCGCGATTCTTCGCAATGGTTCGTTCAAAGTTATCCCCATATGTGGAAAGTCGTGTGGACAAACGAGAAAAGACCTTGTCGGAAGCGGTCAGCGTGGTGGGTTGGTGGTGGAAAGACCCACTCATTATGAGAAAACAGGCGCTTGATGAGGCTCTTGAAGCGCCCATGTGCTTGTGGAAAGAAATGTGGATGATTGATCGATCTTGGAAAGTGGGGGGATATGAAACCGTTTTATACGCAACAAACAGAACCTCCCATTATTACTGAAGAGATGCGCGACTCATCTTCTATCTCCTGTGTTCACGGACGGGCCTTGATCGCTGTGTATGACGCCGCTGGAGCAGCTCCGAGGGTTGAGGAAATCTGTCCGACTTCCGTTAATGAGTACATTGAAGCCCTGGCTTCGCGCGTCTATGAACTAGCCCGCGAACAGGGCAGCACGATTCCTTATACAGTCATACGTGAAGTAACCGAGAACTTCATTCACGCGAATTTTGCGGAGCCTGTGGTTTCAATTCTGGATTCGGGAAGGACTGTGCGTTTCGCTGATCAGGGTCCAGGCATCTCAGACAAACAAAGGGCTGTTCTACCTGGATTTACGACCGCACGAGGCGCGATGAAACAGTACATTAGGGGCGTCGGATCCGGCCTACCGATTGTCTCGGACTATTTAAGTTTCTCTGGCGGCTCTTTGATTATTGAAGATAATCTCGGATCCGGATCAGTGGTGACTATTCGAACCGCGGCTCCTCAAGTTTCTTCCACCGATAAACAGGTCTTCTCGCACGAAGATACCAATGGGACTCCTGCGGACGAACCCTGCCAGTCTCAACTCGTGGGACTAAACGTAAATCCCAGGCTTTCCACACGTCAGAAGAACGTGCTCGCCCTCGTCTTGGAATCCGGTTTGGCCGGTCCGAGCTTGGTGGCTAAAGAGCTGCGTGTGGGGATATCCACTGCCTACCGCGATCTCGCTTTCCTTGAAGAGATTGGTTTGATCTCTTCGGATGGGGGTAAGCGAGCGTTAACCACCCAAGGACTCTCTTATATAGATGAACTGACCGGCCGATAGAACTCCAATAGAAAAGACCCACATATGTCGACTACTACTAATATTTCTGCGATCTGGACTGAAGTGCTGGAGATTGTGCGAGAAGAGCTCAACACGCCAAGCTTTAAGACATGGTTTGAACACACGACTCCGATCGAACTGACTGACGATGGGTACTTCATTGTCGGTGTGCAAAACGACTTTGCTCGGACCTGGCTTGAAGAGCGCTATTCCCAGCGTCTTGGAGCGGCACTTCATCAGGTAATCGGTATGGATATGACTGTCCGCTTTATTGTTGATAAGACTGCTTCCACTCTGGAACGACAACTAGAAGAGGAGACTGCGAAGGATGATGACTTCGAGCCAGAGCCACCATACGTAGCTCACCCCTCGAGGACCACTCCTGATTTTGATGCTAAGTACACCTTTGATTCGTTTGTGGTTGGGGAATCCAATAGTTTTGCTCGGAATGCAGCTCTTGCAGTCGCTGAACAGCCGGGGCTCAAATACAATCCTTTGTTTATTTGGGGAGGCCCGGGACTAGGAAAAACCCATCTCCTTCAAGCTATTGGGAATTATGTGACACAGAACTTCCCTCATAAGAAGGTCCTCTACGTCACTTCAGAGCAATTTACTAATGACTATGTTGACTCCTTGAGAGCTAAGAGGATTGACGGATTTCGGCAGAAATATCGAACTACAGATGTTCTCCTTATTGATGACATCCAATTCCTCGAAAAGAAGGAGGGGATGCAGGAGCAGTTCTTCAATACCTTCAATGAATTACAGCGCCGAGGGAAGGCGATTATTCTCGCATCTGATCGTCCCCCAAAAGACATTAATATGGAGGAGCGTTATCAGAGCCGCTTCGCTATGGGCCTACCGGCTGATATTCAGCCTCCGAACTTTGAGACGCGTCTTGCCATTCTCAGACAATATGCGGAGTCTCAACATATTCCTGTCCAGCAGGACGTCCTTGCCTATATTGCAGAGATTGCTTCGCCAAATATTCGAGAGATGGAGGGAGCTATGATCCGCATCGGCGCCTTCCGTGATCTCTCTAAACGACCTATTGTCGATTTAGTGATGGTTAAAGACGTGCTTAAAGATGTTTTCCCCGAGCGTTCCGTTCGGCCAATATCTGTGACTACTATTCAGCGTGAGGTTTGTCGTTTCTTCAGTGTGTCTTCAACCGACCTAATTGGTAGTAAGAGATCCCAGTCGATCGTATATCCACGACAGATGGCTATGTATCTCTCTAGGGAGCTGACTGATCTTTCTTTACCAAAGATTGGGGACGAGTTTGGTGGACGCGATCACACTACCGTCATGCATGCAACAGCTAAAATACAGAAGCTTATGAGTGAACAAAGAGATGCCTACAACCAGGTACAACAGCTTACAAACTCGATCAAACATAAGAGTTGAGGAGGGTTTCCTTGGAAGCCTTCTGGGGATAAAGCCCGGGATAGCTGGTGGAAAAGAGATTATGATCAGTGGATAAAGAGACTCTGTTTGAAATAGGACACTATGTTCTTTTTTGTTCCACAAGACTCAAGAGATGGGAACGCCCTTTCTGACCAGCACTAACTACCTTTATACACATATCCACAGCACTTATTACTGTTACTACTAGATATTTAAAGAAGGGATTAATAGTGAAGTTTACAGTCGCCCGAAGCGAACTCCTTGAAACTCTCTCGGTCGTAAGTAAGGGGATGTCTGCCCGATCCACCCTGCCTATTCTCTCAGGAATTCTCATAACCACTCATGGCGAAGAGATAACACTACAATCGACCGATCTCGAAGTATCAGTTCGCCGATCCTCTCCGGCCTTGATCGAAAAGGAAGGAAAAGTCGTTCTTCCTGGCAAACTTCTGATGGATATAGTCAGAAATCTTCCTGAAGCTGCAGTAACCATCGAAACTGAAGGGGAGGTAGCCTTAGTACGCTGTCAACACTCTTCATTCACTGTGAGAACTCTAAATTCGGCCGATTTTCCTAAGTTTCCCGCTGTTCCTGTGGAAAAAAGCATCATTCTTCCTTCATCTATTCTCTCACTCATGGTGAGACAAGTATCAAGAGCTGTAAGTAGAGATGAGACAAGAGCTGTTCTTACGGGAATACTTTTTGTGGTTGAAGGCTCCACTGTTCGGATGGTGGCGACAGACTCTTATAGGTTAGCTGTCAGTGAGATGTCTCTAGTACAGCCGGCAGGAGATATTCAAGTTGTAGTGCCCGGAAAAGCTCTAGAAGAAGTGACCCGCATGGTCACCTCTTCAGAAGATATCAAAATCGGTGTTTCTGAGAATCAAATAGTATTTGACTTCTCAAACACAACATTCATCACAAGAGTTGTGGAAGGAAACTTCATAAATTATAGGCAACTAATTCCTAAAGAATCAAACACAGCAATAGTTGTTTCAAGCGAAGAAATAATATCTGCTGTAAGAAGAGTATCACTAATGGCTCTACATAATACACCTATAAAGTTCACAATAAACAGTGAAGATCAGACACTATCACTATCATCAGCAAGTCAAGATATAGGTGATGCATCTGAAGATATTATGGTGAAAATAGAAGGTAATGATATAGATATCGCTTTCAATCATACGTTTCTTATTGATGGGCTTAACTCGGCAGGAACACAGAATCTTCGTATAGAGCTTCAGAGCCCGCTAAAGCCAGGTATTATCAAGACTGTAGGAGATGAAGGTTTTCTCTATCTTCTGATGCCTGTGCGTTTGAACTAGACAGTAATGTCTCTCGTTTTAAGACATCTTCTCCTGAAGAATTTTCGGAGCTATTCGGAGTTTCAGATAGTTCCCGGGACAGATATAACTCTACTCACGGGGCCAAACGCGGCAGGTAAGACCAATATCATTGAATCCCTTCAGTTACTTACCGCTGCCGAATCATTCAGAAAGCCTCAAGGAAATGAGCTTATTCGGTGGGGAGAAACCTATGCTCTTGCCGAGATGAAGGCTGAGGGTGGGGGGCGGTCACTAGATATCCGAATGGAGGTCAGGGAATCAAGAAGGAAGGAGTACTACATAAATGGAAAGAAGCGTCGCCGAACTATAGATGTGGCTGGCATCATTCCATGTGTAGTTTTCACGCCGGACGACCTAAAGATGGTCAAAGATTCTGCGGATAAACGCAGAGAAACACTGGATGGGGTTGGAGATCAACTTTCAATAACCTATCGCGCTAGAAGAGTTGAATATGAGCGAATTGTCAGACAAAGGAATCTCTTACTACGAGATCCGTCGACTCAAGCAGAAGTACTAGCAGTTTGGACAAACCAACTAATTGAAAAAGGGGCAGCCTTTTCCGGTCATCGAAAACGGCTGTTTGATCGGATAGTCGCCCATATGACAGAAATCTACACTTCTCTCACTGTAGGAGAAGATTTGCAGGCCTTCTATCAGAGAGCATGGCTAAAAGATATCGAAAACAGTTCAAAGATAGATCAGGAAGAGCAAATAAGAAATGAAATATCAAGAAGGGTTTCTGAGGAAAAGTCACGAGGTATGAGTCTTGTTGGGCCTCATCGCGATGAGATTATTTTCACATTAAACGGGCGAGACGCTCGTGTTTTTGCATCACAAGGTCAACAGAGAACCATTGCTTTGTCCTGGAAACTTGCTGAAGTGATGGCAATTAAAGAAATTACCTCACAACCACCTATTCTTCTTCTTGACGACGTTATGTCTGAACTCGATGAGCAACGTAGGTACGCCCTGACTGAATCAATTAAGGAAGTACAGACGTTCATTACAACCACAAACTTGGGCTATTTTGATGAAAGCCTGATACAAAGGGCGGAAGTGATCAGCCTCCCGTGAAAAGGACAGGTAAGCAGACGAGACTATCCTCTGCGCTAGACAGTTTGGTCCATAAACTCGACCGGAAGAGCGGCGGGGCATATTCGTCGGCACGAGTGATGGCTTCATGGGAGAGGGTGGCCGGGCCGATGGTGTCAAGCCACACAACGGGTGCCCATTTACGTGAAGGAACTCTGATTGTCTACGTCGACAGTCCGGTCTGGGCCAATGAACTCTCATCTATGGCTGAAGGATACAGATGCGGTGTAAATTCAGATCTTGCTCAGGAACTCGTAAGAGAAGTGCGCTTCAGTGTCTCAAAGAGCGTTGCGCTAGCACGCCGGATCACTAAGGAAGAATTTGAACTCGAGGAGTTCTACGCCCCAGACCAAACTGTCTCGGTTTCTCTCTCAGATAAAGAGATGGAGGATGTCATCTCATCCACCTCAATGATACTTGACAACGGACTCCGAGAGGCGGCGATAAGGGCCGCGGTAAAAGATCTTGAGTGGAAAAAGGGTATACGGGTACAGAACTGCCCTCAGAAGCCCTCAGAAGGCGTCTAAGGCGCCTCTATTAGCCTTTCACCACTAGAGGTTGTGGTACAATCCGAAAGGCAACCACTAGATGTCGTCTGCCCTTATTGGCGCAGATTTGACGTATATGGCCGACAAAGGAGCCATTTGTGTCTGTTGATCCTACATATTCAGGTAAAGATATCCAGGTGTTGGAAGGTCTCGAAGCCGTTCGCAAACGTCCCGGGATGTACATCGGATCCACAGGTCCGAAAGGCCTTCACCATCTAGTCTATGAAGTTGTCGATAACTCAGTCGACGAAGCTCTGGCCGGGTACTGCACGACCATCGATGTGGTGATACACGTCGACAACGCGATCAGTGTCGTAGACAACGGCCGAGGAATTCCGGTAGACAAGCACCCAAAACTCAAAAAGCCGGCGCTCGAGGTCGTTCTCACGATTCTTCACGCTGGTGGCAAGTTCGGCGGCGAAGGATACAAAGTCTCAGGTGGACTCCATGGAGTCGGCGTCTCGGTGGTCAACGCTCTATCTTCACGTCTTGATGTTGAAGTGAAGCGCGACGGGTTCATCTGGACACAGAGTTATGACCACGGCAAACCCATGGAAGCGCTCAAGCAGGGAGCCAAGACGAAGATCACTGGGACCACGATCACCTTCTGGGCTGACTCAAAGATCTTCGAAACCACCGTCTACGACTATGACACCCTTGCGACCAGGTTCAGAGAAACCGCGTTTCTCAACAAGAACCTCAAGATCTCCCTCACAGACGAGCGCGAGCTTGAACCGAGGCGAGAGGAGTTCCGCTATGCGGGTGGCATTGTCGACTTCGTGAAGTACCTCAATGAGAACAAGGAGACGCTTCATGCGCGCCCGATCTATTTTGAGGCCGAAAGCCCCGAGGGCCAGGTTGAGGTATCTCTGCAGTGGAACACCGGCTACTCGGACTCAGTGCTGGCGTTTGCCAATAACATCAACACCCATGAGGGCGGAACTCACCTCGATGGGTTCAAGAACGCTCTCACACGAACCATCAATGAGTACGCTCGGCGCCAGGGCATCCTGAAAGAGAAGGACGACAATCTCTCAGGAGAAGACATCCGGGAAGGCCTGGCCGCGATCATCTCAGTGAAACTTCGGGATCCGCAATTCGAGGGTCAAACCAAGACTAAACTCGGCAATACCGAAATGCGTGGGCTTGTACAATCCGTCGTCACGCAAGGACTGGCCGAGTACCTCGAAGAACATCCGGGACCTGCTCGGCAGATCGTGACAAAATCAACTCAGGCAGCCAAAGCGCGCGCCGCTGCGCGAAAAGCACGTGAACTGACTCGTCGCAAAGGTCTTCTCGAGTCCTCAACTCTCCCCGGAAAGCTTGCGGACTGCTCAATCAAAGACGCCGCTTTCGCAGAGATCTATTTCGTCGAGGGGGACTCGGCCGGCGGCTCGGCAAAGCAGGCTCGCGATCGGTCGTTCCAGGCGATTCTACCGCTGAGAGGCAAGATTCTGAACGTCGAGAGGGCTGGCTTGAGCCGGGCGCTGTCATCGGAAGAAATCCAAGCAATGATCACGGCGATCGGGACGAACATCGGCGAAGAGTTTGATATCACTTCGGCGAGGTATCACAAGGCGATCATCATGACCGACGCCGATGTAGACGGGGCACATATCAGGTGCCTGATCCTCACGTTCTTCTACCGCTTCATGCCGCAGATGATAGATCAGGGCTACATATATATTGCTCAACCTCCGCTGTACAAGGTCAGCTTTGGTAAGAAGCATGAATATGCCTACAACGATGCCCAAATGCAGCAAGTGCTCGCAAAGCTTCCAGAAGGCACCAAGACCTCAATCCAGCGATACAAAGGTCTCGGCGAGATGAACCCCCAGCAGTTGTGGGAAACCACGATGGACCCGTCGAGTAGAACGCTTCTGCAGGTCACGATGGACGACGGGCTCGCAGCCGAGAAGGCGTTCACAGATCTTATGGGTTCTCTGGTCGAACCACGTAAGGAGTTTATTCAAAGGCACGCCAAAGATGTCAGGTTCCTCGACATTTAGTGTGCGCAGCAGAGAAGATCGGGAGCGATCTTGGTGGAGGGTGAGTTCAGGTTCAAGCCGGTTGAACGCCGAGAAACGCGGCGGTTTGAGCCTCCACCCTGGGAGAAGGAAGCCTCCTCCGCTAACACTGAGAAAGAAGTAGAGCAAGCGGCCGAGGAGGGATCTCCTTCAGAAGAGAGAGCTCAGGCTGAAGGAACGGGTACCACAACCGGCGTGGGTGTTGAAGATCGGCAGGTTGAAGAAATGCTGGCACAACTGAAGGCTCAAGAGCCTTCAGAGAACAAGAGCCTCTGGAAAATGAACCTTGCCGCGGCGGGCGTTATTGTAGTGGTAGGGCTGCTTTGCTCCATATGGGGGACTGCGGCAATCGCTAAATCCGGAGGCGGCATCATGGGCACGATCACAGCGCTCGTGCTGCTTCTGACCGGTCTCGGGTTTCTCGGCGCCGGAGTCAAGATAGGTCATAGAACTCTACGACAGCGAGGGGTGCTCTAAGTGGCAGACGAAGACGGAACGATCGACACAAGCGGAACCACAACGCTGCCGATCGAAATCCAGACGGAGCTACGGAAGTCCTTCCTGGAGTATTCCATGAGCGTTATCGTCTCGCGCGCGCTTCCTGACGTGCGTGACGGGTTGAAGCCGGTACACCGCCGCATTCTGTATGCGATGAATGAGTCTGGGCTCACGCCGACGCGTGCATACAAGAAGTCCGCGTGGACCGTCGGTGAAGTCATCGGTAAATACCATCCTCACGGAGACTCCGCGGTATACGACACGATGGTTCGCATGGCTCAGCCGTTCGCGATGAGGGCGCCGCTTGTTGATGGCCACGGCAACTTTGGTTCCGTCGACGGCGACTCCGCGGCAGCCATGCGATACACGGAGTCGCGGCTCCACAGGCTTGCGATGGAGCTGCTGCGCGATCTCGACAAGGAGACGGTCGATTTCGGCCCCAACTACGACGAGTCGCTGACAGAACCGCTCGTTCTGCCGAGCCGGTTTCCTAACCTGCTGGTGAACGGCTCGGCGGGTATTGCGGTCGGCATGGCCACCAACATTCCGCCGCACAATCTGGGTGAGACGATCGATGCGGCGCTGATGCTGATCGACAACCCGGAGGCCACGCTCGACGAGTTGATGACGGTGTTGCCGGGCCCGGACTTTCCGACTGCCGGCGTCATCATGGGCCGCGAGGGGATCCGCTCGGCGTACGAGACAGGTCGCGGCTCGCTGTCCATCCGCGGCAAAGCGCACATCGAGCAGACCTCGACGGGACGCACCCGCATCATCATCACCGAGATCCCCTACCAGGTGAACAAGAGCAAGATGGTCTCGAAGATCGCCGAGTTGGTCCGCGAGAAGAAGCTGACCGAGATCAGCGACCTGCGCGACGAGTCGGACCGCAAGGGAATGCGTGTGGTCATCGAGCTCAAGCGCGACTGCATCCCTCAGGTCGTGCTGAACAAGCTTTACAAGCACACACAGCTTCAACAGGGCTTCGGCGTGATCATGCTCTCCCTGGTCGATGGTGTCCCTCGGACACTCACGCTCAAGGAAATGCTTTTCTACTATATAGAGCACCAGAAGGACGTCATCATCAGGCGGACGCGCTACGAGCTGCGCAAGGCCGAGGAACGCGCCCACATCTTGCAGGGCCTCATCATCGCGCTCGACAACATCGACGAGGTCATTTCGATCATCCGCTCGAGCAACGATGATGCCGAGGCAAAAGCCCGCCTGATCGAGAGGTTTGGTCTCTCCGAGATTCAGACCGACGCGATCCTCGAGATGCGCCTGCGCCGCCTCACCGGCCTTGAGCGCCACAAGATCGAGGACGAGCTCACCGAGCTTCTCGGCAAGATCGACTGGTACTTGCGCGTGCTCGGCGACATCAAACTGGTCATGCAGATCATCAAGGACGAGCTCACTGAGCTTCGCCAGAAGTTTGCCGACAAGCGCCGCACCGTCATCACCAGCGCGGCCAAGGACCTCGACGTCGAAGATCTCATCGCCGAGGAAGACATGGTCGTCACGATCACGAAGACCGGCTACATCAAGCGCCTTCCCGTGGGCACGTATCGCCAACAGAAGCGCGGCGGCAAGGGACTTCAGGGTGTCAATCTGAAGGACAACGACTTCGTTGAGCACCTTTTCATCGCCAGCACTCACGACTACGTGCTCATCTTCTCGACCAAGGGCAAGGTCTACCGCATGAAGGTCCACGAGCTGCCGGTCGGGTCTCGGCATGCGCGCGGTACCGCAGTGGTCAACCTGCTGCCGTTCGAGCAGAAGGAGAAGATCGCGGCCGTCATCAACACGAAGTCGTTCGCGGGTGACGAGCACCTGATGTTCGCAACCAAACACGGCATGGTGAAGAAGACCGCGATCGGAGCCTACGACCGCTCGCGTCGTGACGGCATGATCGCAATCAACCTGCGCGACGACGACGAGCTCATCTCGGTGCGTCGCGTTAAGACCGGCGAGAAGGTCATCATGGTCTCCTCGGCCGGTAAGGCGATCAAGTGGAACGAGGCCGAAGCTAGGGCGATGGGCCGCGACACAACAGGCGTCAAAGGGATGGCGATCGCCGACGGCGAAGCCATGCTGGGTATGGAGATCGCGCCGGCGGGAGCCGAGCTCTTTGTGGTGACGGAGCACGGATACGGGAAGCGCACTCCCGTCGACGAGTATCCCGAGCACCATCGCGGAGGCCAGGGAGTCAAGACGATCCAGGTGACTTCCAAGAAGGGCAAGCTCGCCGGCATGAAGATCGTCTCGCCGCAGCACGAATTGATGCTCATCTCTGAGGAAGGCGTGGTAATCCGCGTCAAGGCCGACGACATCAGCAAGCTGGGCAGGTCGACGCAGGGCGTCAAGGTCATGAACGTCTCTGAGTCGGACAGAGTCTCGGCCATAGCGCGCGTTAGCGGCGGTACCGCCAAGAAGCCGAAGGTACGCCCCGTAGCCGAGGGCCAAGGCTCGCTTCTGGACACAGAGAAAGAGGATGTCGTCGACGAGGAGCCGATGGACGACCTCGAGATGGAAGCCGAAGAGCTGGCTGCCGAGGAGTTCGAGGACGCCGAGGACGCGGAAGCCACGGAGGCGGACGAATAGACGCGGAAATCTTGCAGCGGGTGGCTGCCGTCGAGGCGGTCTTCTTCGACCTCGACGGCACACTCGTTGACACGATGGATCTTATTCTGGCCTCAGCCCGGTACGCGACAGCCGTGGTTCTGGGCGAGGCATTACCGGATCACATGCTGAAGCACAACGTCGGGATACCGCTTGGGCAGCAGATGGAGGAGTACGCGCCGGGTCGTTCGGAGGAGCTGGCAGCCATCTACCGCGAGCACAACGCTACCGTGCACGACGAGCTCATTCGCGAGTTCCCAGGCACCGAAGACGCTCTTGAGGCGCTGCGGGCTGCGGGATATCGGCTGGGCGTGGTGACTTCGAAGAGTGTGCCGGGCGCATGGCGCGGGATCGACCATTTCGCGCTGGGACACTTCTTTGAGACGGTGGTGGGGTTCGAGGACACCAGTACTCACAAGCCCGGGGCGGAGCCGGTTCTGCTGGCGGCAATGCGCCTCGGCGTTGACCCGCGGTGCTGCGTCTATGTGGGGGACAGCCCTCACGACATGTCGGCAGGCAAAGCTGCGGGTATGCTTACGGTTGCGGCCCTCTGGGGACCTTTCCCTGAACGTGTGTTGGAGCCCGAACCGGACTATGCTATTCAAGCTATCGGCGATCTTGCCGATCTTCTCGGGGGAAACGGGAAGAAGTACCGCGTTCTCGGGTAACAACTTGGAGCACGTCATCACGTGCCGAGGAGGTATCTCATACCGTGTCGAAGAGATCCAAGACCATCATCGCCCTTGCCGTCGTCCTCGTACTCGCAGGCGTCGCCACCTGGCTGATCGTGCGCTCCACCACAGCCGGGACCCTCGTCTCT